>NZ_JBFTRZ010000010.1:0-122846 GCF_056399785.1 Brevundimonas sp. 01N35 | reverse complement strand
GCCATGCTCCACCTGTCCCGTCGCAAGGGAGGGCTCGCTTGGCCGGCGAACCGAAGCGGCGGCGGGAGCGGAGAGAACGGGGGTCTTGTCGGACCGTCAGCCTCTCGTCGCGCGCACCGGGCAAGGGAGCACCCAGCGGAAGGCGGCGACGGATCAGGCGGGCGGTTCAGGATGTTTCGCGGGCGGGGGAACGAGGCGAGCGCCTCTACCGTCGTTCCGTGGCCTCAAGTAGCGCGCAAGCGCGATAGGCCACAGCATCAAGACATGACGCCGCTGGGGCCTAGCGACGGGGCGTTCGACCCGTCCGCCATAGAGGTTCCGGTCAGGGTCGAGGGGGTTACTCGGACCGTTCCAGGACCGCGTCGTCGCGCGGCCTGCCCGTCATGGGCGCCGGGAGTAGCCGTAAACAACGGCGCCTGCCCCGAGCTCATGTCCAACTCTTCGCGCGGGGCGTCGGCCTTCGTCGAAACGGTAAAACTACATCCACTCCGGGCGAAGGCCCGGCGCCCCGCCCAGCCCTCCACCGCCCGCGATCTCGCGAGGCGGGCGTCCGCGCTCAAGCAGCCCAAAGGGCGATAGCGCAGCCGAAATGTCCTTCTCCCCTTGCGACAACAGTTAGACGTACCAAAAATCTGAACAAATC
Source organism: Brevundimonas sp. 01N35 (assembly GCF_056399785.1). NCBI lineage: Bacteria > Pseudomonadati > Pseudomonadota > Alphaproteobacteria > Caulobacterales > Caulobacteraceae > Brevundimonas > Brevundimonas sp. 01N35. The sequence continues at coordinate 122,203 of NZ_JBFTRZ010000010.1, read as the reverse complement.
GTTTTGCTTTCAACGATGTATTGTCCAGCACTCCAACTGCAGTGCTACTTGAGCAAAACCCGATCCACCGCTTGATCCACCTGCTACATCTGAAAGCGATGCCGCCGAAATGCGACTTGGGCAGCATAGCCCAGATGGCGATTAGTGTCAGCTTCTGCGACCACAGTGCCGATGACCCGCCTGTGGCGTCTGCAGGCCTGCGACCCGCAGATACGCCAACATCAGCCCCATCCGTTCGTCGTTCCATCGTTGAGCGGGAGAGATCGCCTCCGGGGCGGGCATCACGGCCGCGATTCGTGCCTTGGTCAACGCCGTGATGGCGGGTGAGCCGGACGCGGTGATCAGCCGGTAGAGGCCGACCCAGCCTAGCCCCTTATGGCCTACTGCAAGGTGGTCGGGCCGAAGCACTGGTTCCGCGCCGCCCAGGAACGGGCAATGCCGGCGAAGACACCATCGGATTTAGGCACGGCCTTGCCAGATGGTCCGGGCCAGAAGACGAACGCAGTGTTGGCACCCAGCCAGCCGTCGATGTCGTCGGGGACCACGGAGGCAAGGGGAAGGTCGAACCCTTCGCGAGCCTCGTGGCCAATGATCAGCGCCACACCCAGCCGGAGGCCGGAATCCGTGATGGCGCCGTAGAGATGGTCAGGCCCGCCGGGCGGGACGCATCGGGCGCCGCATCGTATAGTGCTGGCCCTCAAAGGCCTTGTGATCACGGCGGATCGCGCGCGCCTCGCGCGTGTTGGTGGCCATCTTCGAGGCCATGTAGGCCATGAGGTCCGACAGTTGGTAGCGAGGGTCCCGGCCTAGGCCAGCGGAGTAAATCGGGCCCTTGCCGCGCAGACGCCACTTGGACAGCGTGCCGACCTCGACGCCGAGGTATTTCGCCGCTTCCGCCGGCGGGAGCCACCGGTCTTCCAGCGGGGACAGCTTGGGCACGTCACATTCCTGGGTCTGCATGGCTTTCTCCTTGGTTCGTTGCACATCTCCTGTGGGTCAGTGCGCGTGAGTAATAGGTTCATTAAATCTTAACTTCGTCGATTAGTCAAGTTATTTTCTACGCCACCTCCCCGACTTTCGTGATTAATTCAGTATTAAGGTAACGATAATCTTCACTATTACATGCGAACGACTGCTAGCGGTTACACCGGGAAGCGACGGAAGCGCTGTTCCAGGAAGTCGGCGATGACCTGCCACGGGTTGTTGGGGCTCAGCTCTTTCGCCGCCTTCTCCCGGACCTCGACCAGCAGCGCTTCGCGCTCCATGTAGGCGGCTACGGCCTCATACTTCACCCTGCGGGCGAGCGGACCCTTCAGGCTCAGCGACCGGATGTCCGACAAGCGCCGGTCGCCCTTCAGCTTGTTGGCGTGGTCGCTGATGACCCGGACGTTGCCGGGGATGTAGCCTTGGCTGGGATCGATACGGTCGAGCGAAGGCGAGGACGGCGAGCGGCTCTGGCCGACCCGCAGCGAAATCCCCAGCACCGGGCAGCGGGCCGGCAGGGAGATGTCCTGCCGGCGGAGCGAGTAAGGAAGGCCTTGCCGCCGGGCCCGCTTCCGCGCCCGTTCCAGGATCGTCTGGTGCGGGCGGATCATGCGAATCTTGCGCAGGTAGCCGCGCATGTATGCAGCGTTGCATTGCGGGCAGGCCTCACGCTTCGTCGGCTCGCCGTGGGCCGGACAAACCGGCGGATCAGGTTTAATGTCGTTCATCAGCACCTCCCCTGCCCCAACGGGAGCGAGTGGTGCTATCTTGCAGATATGGTGCTATGTGTCAATCATGAATTCTGACAGTGAGCAGGACGGCTCCGTCGTCACCGTGACTGGTGCCCAACTGCGGGCCGCTAGGGGGTTGCTGAACATGTCCGTTTCCGACCTTTCGGAGCGGACTGGGCTGGCGGTCAACACGATCCGAAAGGCGGAGAAGACGAACGGTCCGGCGGAGGTCACCGCCGCCAGCGCGCGACTTCTGATGACCACCCTACAGTCAGCCGGCGTACTCTTCATCGCCGCCGACCGGCATGGGGCCGGCGTCAGGCTGGCGTCACCCGACCAAGAGCCGCTGCGCCGGCGCCGGGATAAGCCGCCAGCGTGATCCTTGGGATGGTGGCGTGCTGAGCGGACGGTTCATCGCTACAGGTCCCTCTGTACCGGCGCAGCAGTGGAGACACTCCTTCACAAGAAGCTTGCGACCTTCGCCACCGCTTCCCCGAGGTTCTTCCGAACCACCAACTCGTCAATGAGAACCGCTTCCGTAATCTGCGTCGCATGGAGCGGCACAGCGGGCGCGACAGGGGAATGAAGGTCGACCATTGTGACCTTGCCTGTGGATTTCTGAACAAGGCTGATCGGTGCCTGCGTAGCCGACCCTAGTGATGTGACGACATCATAGTTGTCCGAGAATTGCTGTCGTAGGTCCGCCGCCAGCAACTGCACGGAGGATTTAGCCCGCTCCGGGGAGTAAGGCGGCGTCACCCCTGTAATCACCTGCCGCAGCACCTGAGCCCCGAGCTTCCGATCGAGCAGGTTGTGGTCGAGCCGGTTACGGAATCCACGTAGGCACCGATAGCAGGACGCGTCGCAGTCGGCTGGGCACTGCTCCATGATCTCAAGAGCCTTGCAGAAAAGCTCACTACCTCGAGAAGCCATCTGCGGGGAGAAGCCCGCTCCTCCCGCGAGGGTGTCATAGAGGAATACTTCAACAACGGTTCCGGCGGCGCCGTCATCGTTTAGTGCCGGCCGGTGCTCCGCGAGAATCTCGCCGGGCTCGATTTCAAGCAACTGACTGGCGGCTTTCGCTACAGCTTCACATATCGTGCGCATCGCCGATGCGGTTTCGGCATTGGGCGGCGGCAAGCGGATAGGCGCGGCCAACTCAAGCGAGAATAGGGCGATGTCGGTGACGAACTCGACGCCGAGCACCACGCCTCGCGACACGGCTCCCGGACAATTAGGCTCGCCCTCATTCGGGAAGGGCAGTGTATGCGGCTGGCGTAGATTTACCTCCGGCGATGCTACGGACTCGATGCGCCCGCACCGAACGCAGTATTCGTAGCCATCCCCGCTAGGGCCGGAATTTGAGACCAAAAGGTGCTTGCGCGTGGCCAAGCCGCGAAGGCGGGCGTTGATCTCGTAGTCAAAGTCCTGGACGCCCGTCGACATGACGAGCTTCGCTCGCGTGGCGTAGGCAGTTTCGTTCGGTTCGTCCGGCGTGGTGACGGCAGGCTGATCCCAGAGATGGGCGAAGCCGGGCGGGCGGAACCAAGGCTTGCTGGGCCCGAAAGCGCCGGGGGTCTGGCAAGCCTCGCAGGTCAGCGTTTCCCCGCGACGCCCTGGGTCAAAGTCTGTGGTCTTGGCGTGCCCGCACTGGGCGCATTCATAGTAGAGTTTGCGGCGTCCCCACGCGTTTTTCCGATCGTGCGGGAATGGCGAGTAGATGGCCCTAGAGGTGTACTGTTTGCCCGCGATCCAAATCTGCTTGTTCGGCGCGTATTGGGACAGGGCGACATTCAGGCCTTGGCTAGGCGCGAACTCCATCTGGTGTCGGAATCCCGTCGAGTTCGGACTGAAGACATAGAAGGGCGCGACGTCCGTTGGGAAAGCGTAGCGCGGCAGCACCCCCCAATAGAGCAGCCGGTCCAGCAGATTGTCGGAGGCAACGTCTACGAGTTCTTCCGCGTCGGGCTGAGGGTCTTGCTCCGTGCCATCGCTCTCCTCCCCAACTGCTACCCCCTCGCTGGAGCCCATCTCGGGCGCTTCGAGCACATCCTCCTGTTGATCGGCTTCAGACGCGGTAGGGAGCGGAGATTGACCGCCTGTAGCCTCATCGATTGCCGCCAGTAGGTCGGGCACAAACTCAGCGATCAGCTTGGCGCGGTCGGCCTCCGAAAGTTCCCCGGGCAGCCATCGTTGCAGCGCCACGACCAGATCTTCACGTGCCAGGTCGAGCCAATCGGCGAGGTCCACGCGATTGAGAATTCCGGTTGAGTCCCGGAAGTCGCCCACCTTGCCGAGCACGGAGAACAGATTGGCCGCCGCTTCGGTGGTGTGGTCTAGGTCGGGCAGGCGCGCCTCATGATACCGCTGCAGAACGAACGCCCGAATGTGGCGCCGAGCAATGTCGGGATTTTCAAGCGTCAAGCGAGGGTCGACTACGTCGCCCCGGATCATTTCCTGAGGCCGGGTGAAATAATGATCGTCATGGCTGTCGGCGCTACCGAAAGCGACAACCGTCGCGACGGCGTTGCCTCGACGACCCGCCCGACCTGCGCGCTGCTGATAGTTCGCCCTCCCCGGCGGCATATTTCGAAGTGCGACCCCGGAAAGTTCGCCGATGTCGATGCCCACTTCCATGGTCGTCGTGCTGGAAAGCACGTCAATCGCGGTGTCTGGAACGTCCGTGTTGCGCCAAGCCAAGTCGATGTCCTGAAAGCGCATCTCATGGTGTTCGGCCCGCGAGAACGCCTCGTCCGGGCGGGCGGCGTTCAATTGGGCGGTATGCTCTGCCGCGATGAGAGACATCAGCCCTGGCTCATCCGACGTTAATGCGTCCACGACAGGCCCCCGATAAAAGCCTTTGCGGGCTTGGAACACGTCATCAACGTCCGGGTCGAAGTCGTGGACATCATCCGAATTGCAGTCGATGCAGACGTTCAAGGAACTGATCGGCCGATGGACTGACGTACATCGGTTGCATCGACGCCACGAGCCACCGATCTCCAACGTTAGGTTCCGGGCGACCATGCGGAATTGACCATTGATGCTTTCCGTCAGGAGCGGAAGCAGCACCGGCAACCAGTCCTTGCGGAATGCGGACTTCAACGCGGGCGTGCTGAAGATGTAGCGCAACGGCCTGAACTCACCACGGTGGGCGCGAACCAGGCCGCCGGTGCCCCACCATCCAGGCGGCATGTCCTTGAACCACACTCCGGGCTTGCGTACCCAAGCCCTGAGCCAAGCTCTAACGACGGCAAGCTTGGTTTCAGGCGTTTCCGCCAGGCCGGGAAGATCGGGCAGTGTGCTTGTCAGCTTTTGGGTGTGTTTTGGCGCCTCGCGCACAGACGCCACCGCCAAGGCTTCGAGTCCGAGAACATTGTCTCGCAGGGTATCAGCGATAGCCCGAGTGAGGTTCACCGGAGGCTTCTCATTGATGAGCGCCATAAGCTCCTGTGCGTCTGGCACATCGCCGGGCGCGGTGTCATTCAGCGTCGGCATGACCTCTGATGACTCGAGACCTGGTCGCAGACGAACGCCGAACCGGTGGGCCGCGACGATTACCGCCATATAGGCATTGTCCAGCACGACAGCCGGCAAGCCATCCTCCAACATCCGATAGCCCCTCGGCAGCAGGGCGCGGATGGTGTCCTTGAACGAGAAGTTCTGCAGCGTCGGTGCCAACCGGGCCGCAACTTGGCGCGAGTCCGAAAAGACCAAAACCTTCCGGCCCCGCAGCGGGGCGAATTCGGTGGCCGGCTTTGGACTTGGTGGCTGAATTTTGATCTGCGAGGCCAGCAGTGCCTGGAAGGGCTGATCTCCCTTGGTTACATGGTCCTGAACGCTCGACTTGTTGCCCCGCGCATACTTCTGGCAGCAGCCGCACGGAGCGAATTGACCGGCTCCTACAGGGCGACCGTCACCGTCCGCTTCGTCGTCGTCGTCGTCGTCTTCGCCACTGTCAGCTTGGCCAGTCATGGCGACGGTGGAGGGCGCCAGATAAACGGTCCGGGTCCGATCGCTGGGGTGCGGCGGATCGAGGCGGCCCGTCACCAAGTCATAGATGGCTGGGACACCGAGCGTAGCCGTGGCGGGGGTTTCAAGCAGCAGATCAAGGGGCTCCAGCGCCTCAATATAGCCGTCCGCAGTGAGCAGTTGATGGCCCGCGTCCGCGAAAATCTGCTTCGGTTGGCTGACATCCTTGGTGTAGGCGCGCGCGTAGGACGTTCCGCAGTAGCGGCAGGTGAAATATTCCAGCACCGGGGCGTTGCAGCCGCATCTTGCGCGCGGCTGGCTGTAGAGACGGCCAACAGGTCCGCCGCGCTCCTCGGCCAGAAGGTCAGGGCAGTCCGGGTCAGTGCAGGCCCACAACCCCGGAAGACCCCGGTAGAAGGCGTGAATTCGACAGGGCAGCAAGCTTGCATCATCAGGCTTAAGCCGCGCTCGGCTGCCCAAAGCCAGAAGGGCATTGATCGCCCGGTCACCCTGCGCGGGTTCAACTTTTGGGAACACCCGATCGCGGACTTCGTCGAACGAGAGGGCGCTGACCATGGTTGCGTTGACCAAGCGGCTGAACGGTGCCCAGCCTGATAGCGCTGTATAAAGGTCAGGGCCGTGTTCAGCGCCGCTTGGCTTTCCACGGTAAGCGAGGAATGGCGCGATGGATTGGACACGTTCGGCTTCGATGTCGGAATGGAACAGGGCCATGTCGACGCTACACAGGGCCGCCGCGTCTGCTTCGTCCCCGTCACCTTCACCGGGCTGGAGCTTCAGTTCACCTGTGATCGGTCGAAAGGTGGACGGCTCAGCGCCCGAGAGCTGCCCGCCGAACTCGCCAGCCGTAGCCTTTCCCGCCGCGCTGAAGCTCGCAGTCGCGCAAATCACCTGAAAGCGCTCGGACGGGATGTCCAGACGCTCGCGAAGGCGACGTAGCAGGAGGCCGACCTCAGCGCCTTGGGCGCCGCGATAGAGGTGAGCCTCGTCGAGTACAATGAGGAATTTCTCGTCCGGGCAGGCCTTCAGCCAAGCCCGGGTCTGGTCGAAGATCGGCCGTTCGATCGGCCGAAGCATCATGTATTCCAGCATAGAGTAGTTGGTGATCAACAGGTCAGGGGGGCTGACTTGCACTTCATATCGCGTGAGGAGTTCGGCTTCGCCCGGCTGCGTGACTGCCCGACGGAACTCGCCGTTGGCATCGAGCCAATTTCCGCTGCCGAACCATCCGTTGATGCTCGGCTTGCCGGGCCACTTGCCCCGCTTATGCAACTCGCGCTGCAGTTCGGCGGCCTTAGCCTCAGGTGATTGGGGCGGTGTATTGGGTCCCACGCTGCCGGCAGCGTCTTCGATATCGACGAAGAAGTCGCCGATCGACTTGAGGCGACGCGAATCTTTCTGGCGGGTGCGGACGCCAGCGTAAGGCGTCCGACTTGTGTACCGGGCAAACAGGGCGGTGCGGCCAGCCCATTGCTCGAACGTGCTGACAACGCGAGGGTCGCCGAACAGCGAACGCAGGCGACCGAGTTGGTCATTGACCAGCGCGTTCATCGGATAAAGCACCATGGCGCGCACAGCGTGGTGTTTGGCGAACTGTTCGGGCTTGTCGTGGGCCTCGACCGCGAATTTCCCGATGATAGGCAAAAGGAAGGACTCGGTCTTGCCCGAGCCTGTTCCGGTCATGATCATCAGGTTGCGGCGCTCAACCAGAATGCCTTCAATGGCTTCCGCTTGATGGATGTAGGGCGGGTCGAACAGTAGAGGCTTGCCGGCGGACGCATCCGAGAGCCGCATGTATAGGTCACGGGCGCCTTGCGGCAGGTTCGTCATTTCGGCGTAGTGCTTGCCGGTCTGATAGCGCGGGGTGGACTCCAGGAACGGGCTCTGGAAGATGCCGCCAACCTCTTCGAGCAACTGGCGTCGCTGTCGCACGACGGCGGGATCGGCCACGTGATAGGTCGCCTCAATGTAGCCCAAGAGGGTGCGCTGAAGGGCCTCGATGGTTTCTTGGATGGTCGCGGTCATTCGAGCCCCGTCAGCGAGATCATTGGGTTTCTGTCAGCCAAAGCTTTTCGGATAGGGAGGCGAGTTCGTCGGCTGCGGCAGCCGTCTGCATCGTGTAGGCGAACAGACAACCGCTACGCCTCGACTTTTCCCCCTTGATTGCTAACCGTCGCTCCGCGAACGCTGGCAATGGAGAGAAGAACTCGAACTCGATCGTTGAAGACGTTCGGTGAACCCGGACCCGTTGGGGGAGACCGGATACAGCATCAAACGCGGCTTGAATGCGCCACGCCAGATCGCAGGGCCGCTCCGGGCCGTCAGATGCAACGAGGTCGTGAAGCCTTCGTGGTTCGCCGCATTCCAACTCAACCAGACACCAAGGGCGAAGGCCGAACAGTTGCTGACGCCGGGCGACAAAAACGCCGGTGTCGGCAGAAGTCGGCGGCCGCCACCGGCCGGCGTAGAAGGTCACCGGACTTGCTGGATCGATGAGGCTGAGGCCTTCCAAGGGCGCCGTGGTTGGGGTTGTGCCGGAAAGCTCAGCGCGACTGGCTTCCGAGTAAGCCTGGGCTGACGTGGTCGTAGGCGCTCGCAGCCACGCCGCCTCAGGTAGTTCAACCAGCCCCAGGGCCTTCAGGTGCTCTATATCCAACCCAGCGACAGGTTGCCGAAGACTGCGTAGTGGACCTTGGTGTTGCACTTGGCCGGCGAGGTCACCCAGCAGGGCGCTCGGTTGATCACCGGCGACGCCTAGGATGATCAGGTCGCCATTGATGCGTCGGACAAAGCTAGGGGGCGCTGGCCGTAGGACTAGGCGGCCCGTACGCCAAGCATCTGTATCTTGCGAAGTTACCTCAAGAACGTCGCCATAGGCGATTAGTGCGTCAAGAACCCCTTCGTACCAGTCGTCATCTCCGACAATCACGTTGGCTAGCGGCTGGCGCGTAAAGCGAAGCGCGTCCGCGCGAGAGCACGGCGCAAGCGCTGAAACAGAACGCCGCAAAGCCTGAGCCGCTATCGTCTCGGGCGAAATCGAGGATCCGTCTAGGGCCAAGGAGTTGGCGGTTCTGGCAAGGACGCCGTCTGTGGTCAGCATCTGGATCATGCTGCGAGCGCTTCGTTGGTCGCGAGCGCGGCCGCCTGAGCCAAGAAAGCTCCTCGAACGAGCGGGCGGTTCGTGAGTAATCTCGCCACGGCCTCACTGGGCTTGATGCCAGGTGAGGATCGAAAGCTCCACGGTCGGAAGGCCAAGGTCACGGCTTGGTCTGCCAATTCCCGATCCTGAGTGATCTGATAGTGCCGCGCGTGACGGAAGAACTCGGACTGTATGCGGCTCAAGGACATGCCTCGCCACCTAGTCGTTCGCATCAGCGATCCAAATCCTGGCGACCCGCCGACGCCAGGCTGTGCTCGAACCAGATTGGGAGAAGCAGGCGCTCCCAGTGAGGCAGACCAGTCCGCGCCGCAACTGGTTCGCCGCAACTCTGCGAGCAGGCCGGTAAGGGTTTGCGCCTTTCGTAGGGCGGCCATTCGTCCAATCGGACGGGCGCGTCGCCAAAGCTGAAGGGCTGCGACCAGCTTAACAACTGCTTGCGGCGGTTCGACAGGACCCGGGTGGAAATCCTGAATCAGTCCAAGCTCGGACAATGCAGTCAGCCGGTCCGCAGCGGGCACCGACACGAACGCAACATACCTCTCGCCCTTGTACGCAGCGCTGAAAAGAGCCCCAGGCTCCGGCAACTTGATGCCCGCCAAAAGGTCCGTAGACGACGCCGCGCGACGAACGACAGGTGAGGTCAAATCCATTCGCGTCACGTCGATCACCTCGTCGTGGGCGGTCTCGTCGATAAGGCGAAGGTGTCTGCGCGCTGGATCGAGGCTCCAGCGAAGAGGGGCGACTTGGTGCGGGAAGCTAACAGTCTGGCGGCCTAGTTCCTCAAGCTCCGCCACCAAGTCCACCCGATGGGCGGCATCGATAGCGTCGGAATAATCCTTCAAGCGGCGCAGCGCCGGCGCAAAGCCGTTCGCGGCCATGGGCAGACGAGTCTGGACGAGGGGGCCACCGCCGGCGACGTGACCGCTGGCGTCAATCGTATCGAGTCGCCAAGTGACTCGCCGCCCAGGGGGGCCATAGAGCGATATGGCGGCCTGGTCGGTCAGCAGGCCTTCGAGGCTTGCATTCGGCGGCTCCAACAGCACGCGGAAGCCGGCGCGTTCGGAGGCCACGTCTGTCCACGGACGCGGTTCGAACACCTCGAAATCGAAAGCAACGGGACTGACGTCGATAGTAGCGTCAGCGGGGCTCCCGTGGGTCACCACCGAAACCTTGAGCGTGTGTCGGCCTACCGGCAGGGCACCCAGCGTAACGAAGACTGTGGCGTCGCCCGCCGCAAACCTACTGCGACCACCATTGTCGAGTTCGAGGATAAATTCCGCGGCAGGAAAGTCGGCCGAGAGGCGAAACATGATGTCTTCGCCAGCCGCCCAACTGGGACCATCATAGCCGGGATTAGCCACTGGATTGAGGCCTGCCGGCTCGACGCGCGCTCGAAGAGAATGCCCCAGGCCCAGCTTCTGCAACGCAGTCCGGTAGGCCGCCGAAACCGTCGGCGGCGTTTTGAAGAAATAGGCACTTATGCCTTCCAGGCTGCTCGTCAATGGGCGAAGCGCAAGCGCCTCAACAAGCTCGGGCGGGGGAACACCTCGCGTGAGCAGCACGTAGGTTTGCGTCGGCCGCACGTGGTTGCCCGCCACTTGTCGGAAGGTGCCGTCCTCTTCTTGCCGCAGAAGCCAACTCGGGCGCTGTTCGACCATTATCAGTGGTTCAAGGATCTGCCGGACTGCCGCGGGCGCGCCCTCGAACTCGACGATGTGTGCGTTTCCTTCCGGAAAAGTCCTCAAGGGCACGTCGACATTGGACCAACTAAGCAGCGCCGCGCCCGGCGACCAGCGTTCGGTTTCCCCGGACATCCGCACCCTCATCCGACCAAACGCCGCTGGCGTCAGCCCAGCCCGTTTCAGTTCTGCGGCAAAATCCGGCATGTGGACGCCCACTTGCCCGCTGCCATCCGGGCCACGCCGCGTCACCAAACGCAGGGGACGAACAACGTCTTCCGATGTTGTTTGGTTGGGCCCTGGCCTACGCAGGCTATCGAGGGATGCCGATAAAGTGCCGCGCGCTGTTCGCAGTACATGCCGAGCCGCGCGCAAAAACTCTCCGGCTTCGCGCCGCCGTTCTAGGTCACCCACAATTCGCGACAGCGTACTGGGTATGATCCTCGGCACGGGCTCATTCAGGTCCTCATCACGCAGCGCCAGCACGATCCGGCCCGTCAGATCGGTTTGTTCCAAGAAATCTTCGTACCGAGCCGACCGCCGATCCCCGCTCGCCGCGAGATAAGCCCCAATCTCTTCAGCCCCGGCATCGGCGAGGCGGCTCAGCCCGTAGCGAACGTGGAACAGGTGGCGGGCGAAATGACTTTGCAGATACTTGGGGAGCAGGGCACCAGCAATAGGCCACGCAATAATGCTGAAGTGCTGTGCCCACCGTCCTTCCGGGGTTGGCCCTGCGAACTCGCGATGGAACTTCTCGAACCAGTTTCGCAGCGCCTGTCGGTCAGACGATGATCGCCATTCGCCGGCTGCGACATCCAGTGAGGGCCAATACTCGTCCCCATCGTAGGCGTACCCCGCCTCGGCCGCCAACACGACCCAAACGAGCCAGAGCCGCTGCTGTAGCCCGAAGGTCTGGTGATTTTGGGCAGCGGCGGCACGGGCTGAACTAATTACCGCGTGGGCTTGCCCGTGTTCGATGGCGTAGACGGGATAGCCAAGCGGCTTTCGCAAGGCGGCGAGCGCACTGAAGTGCACTTCCAACTGGACTTGGAGATCGTCCAGCATTGAGGCTATCCGCTACGGCGAAGGTCAGCACGGGGGAGATCGACTAGGCCTCGGATAAGCCGAGGAACCGTCGCCCGCGTCCAGCTCCGATAGTCAATCTCGCCACGAGCCGCCCTCGGTGCCATCCAGCGTTCGACCGCCATGTCTGAAATTTCAGCCACGGTGCGCAGGCCGGCCACGTCCGGCTCTGCCTTGCCATCCCGCAGAACGTCAAAGGCGTTGGCCGCTAGTTTCGCGACGAACACTTCACGCTGGATGCCGTGCTTCAGGACCGTCTCGTTGATGTTCAACGCCTTGAGCGCCGCCCGTATGGTTCTGAGCCGCCAGTTGGGGCCTTCGCCGAACTTGTGCTTGTCGGCGTAGGCGTGGTCGCGCGTGCGCAGGAAATCGCGCATTTGCTCGAACAAGGCGTCTGTGATGTGAAAGTGGCCCCACCCAATCGTGTACCCGATCGGCTCGAAGTATGGTTCGCCACCCAGCCTCAGGCGATTGTAGACGGACGAGCGCCCCATGGAGGACGTGGTCGTGACGGCGAGGAGATTGGCTGATTTCTCCGCCTTGGAGATCACGCCCACTGTCGCGCCGTATTTGGCTTGAAAATCCGCGTAGACATCACGAGACCTGATCAAGCATGCGACAGCCTTACCGCCGAGTAGGAAGCTGTACGGAGGGACCGCTCCGAGGACGTATGCGTCGAGCACTCCCACCAAGCGCTCGGCTCGGTCATGCACGGTCCAATCAATGGCGTTGTCGCGGACTGACAAATTGTAAACGGGGTCGCCGAGGGCGATGACCCCGGCAAGGCGGTCGTGCTCTTCGTCCCAGACAAGGTACCGCATACGACGGCCAAACCCCACTGAGACGGGAACTGACCAGGTCATGGTCGCGACGCGGAAAATGTCAGCTTCCCGTGTGCCCGATTTCACGACGCGGAGACCCAGCCGGATGCGATCAACATTGATCTCCGATCCGTTGGCGAAATGGGGCAAGACTCCCGAGAGTGTCCGGTCCAGAAATGGTTGCGCCGCCTGTAGCCGATGACGACGTTGCGCACGGTGTAGTTGGCGGACAACATTCTTGCCCTCACCGGGCAGAACCAACTCCCCCTCCGAGTTTTTTGTAAACCCCAAGGTCTTGAAGTGCCGTCGGATCGCCCTCTTCAGGGCGGCTTCGGTATCGAACGGCCTAGCCACTGCCCCGAGTTGATCGCTCACGCCTAATGCCCCCCACGAGTCTTTCGACCCCGTCTCGTTTCCCTAGCAGACCTTGCACTATCATCGCCCGGTCACGCAACAACTGCAGCTTGCGTCGGCGCTTGATCGGTTCCTGTATGGGATGAAGGGGATAGGAGCGGTCCTGGACCGTCTGGCGCAGGTCGCCTACTATACGGTCGCGGTCAGTAGCCCGGATGACGAACGGCGGGACGATTCCAGGCAGCTAGATTTACAGCAGTCGCTCGGCGGCAGCAGTAAATCTAACTGCCTTTTTGGCTAGGCTCCAAGGCGAAGGTTGGTTCAGAACATTTTGCTCGGAGGGCCACCCCCCACAGCGGCGAACGCCGCGCTGCTTGAACAACGCGGCGCCAGCCCTTCCCGTCGATGGCCAAGGGCCTGATTGTCAGGTCCTGGAATTTGGTGGATCGCACGACCGCATTCAGATGCAGGCCTAGAGCGTAGCCGCGAAGGCCCCGGCATCTTCGATACCGACCATCGTCATGATCTCGGTGCCCCAAGCTTCCTGGGCGCAGCGAACCTGGTCCTCCAAATCGAAGACGTCGTACCGCGTATCCATCCGCCCCTCTTCGTGGTGATTGATTACAGCTTCGGCGACATCCTTGTCGAACTTCAGCTTGTGCTGGATTTGGGTCCGCCCGAAGCGCCGGCAGTCGTACAACTCGACATCCAAGTCGGTGACTTCGCCCCGTTGCGAGAGGGCGATTCGAGCGCGCCGCCAAGCGTTGGTCATCGAGGCCTCGCACATCCTGCCTTCAGCGCGGTAGCTCTTCGGAAACAACCAATCGGAGTTGTGGAGGCTGAACGCCCGTTGGATCAGGGCCGCCGCGAGGTGGGAAAGCGGAATGAAGTATTCGGCGCCCGTCTTGGTTTCGTCTTCGGGGATGACCCACGTCCGCTTGTCAAAGTCGAACTGCCCGCGATAGGCGCGCGCAACATCGATCGGACGCTGGAGCGTCACCATGTAGATCATGATCGCCAAAGGCACCACGGTCCGCTCGGACGAGCGGTAGTTTTCGGCCAGGGCGTTCCAGTATGATGCGAACCGCTGTTCATCCAGCCGGCCGCGCCGCTTCTTCATCTTGATGGGGAAAAGCAGGGGGAAGTCGGCAGGGTTCTTCACCGCCTTGTCCCCGGCAATGGCCCAGCGGTAGATGCGACGGATGGCCTTGTGGCAGCCGTTAGCCGTCTGCTTGCCGTTGGCATTCTTGCGTTCGGCGCGCTTGGCGATCTCGGATTGAACCTCTTCGATCACCTGAACGATCATCGGTTGATTGATCTGCGTGATTTCGATTTTGCCGAAGCGAGGGATGACATACCGGCGCAGGAAGAAGACCTCCTCCAGGGGTTCCTTGCCCTCGCGCGATTTCGCCTTGGCCGAAATGAATGCCTCGGCAATCCCGCCGAAGGTCGTGTCTTCCGGTGAACGCGCCTCTTCTCGGGTTGCGCGTCGGGCTTCAACGGGATCGATACCGTGGAGGGTCAGGGCCGACATCCGCTCCTTCGCAGACAGGCGCGCGTTCTCGGCCGACAGGATGCTGGCCTGTCCGATCGTAAAATCTCCATCCCGGCCGTTCAGCTTGGTGTAGCGCAGGCAGTAGCTTGCCACGCCGTTCCGACTGAACTGAAGATAAAGTCCGGGGAACTCAGTGTCCCAGTAGCGGCGCGCCCGGGTGCAATCCGGTTGGCCGACAAGGGCATCGACGGCGCGGTTGGTCAGCCTGAGCTTGGTGGGATAGGCAGAAGTTTTGGTCATCAGTGCTTTTTCTCCGGTGGGCAGATGCCGCTGGAGGGGCAAGCGCTGGACCACCGCTGGAACCACCTCGGGTCGCCCGAAGAGGTCCTAAGTCGTCCTAGTTGGTCAGGATCGCAAAGTTGGCGTAAGCCGCTGAAATGGAGACAGATTGTCCCGTAATGGTTGATATCATTTACCATTCTGGAACACACTGTGTCCTTGTAGGCCAACAGCATATTCTGCCCTTGCGGGAGAAGGTGGCAGGCGAAGCCTGACGGATGAGGGGTCTCGCAACAGTTGATGAAGAGGACCAGTCAAAATGCAGCGCAACCCCTCATCCGACCTCGCGCTGCTCGGCCACCTTCTCCCGCAAGGGGAGAAGCATCAGGACCCCACCTCCCCCACCTCGCGCCCCGCCAGCCGGGCGCCTTCGACCACCGCCGGATCGGATCGCGCGGTGTCCAGAAGCCAGTCGCGGAAACGGGCGATCTTGGGGGTCAGGCGGCGGGCGGGCGGGTAGCAGATCCAGTAGCCCTGGGCCAAGGCGACGGTCTGATCGAAGGGGCGGACCAGCAGGCCGCGCTCCAGTTCGCGGGCGTAGAGGATGGGCGAGCCGAGGGCCACGCCCTGATCGCCCAGGGCGGCGGCCACCTCCATCGCCTGATTGTCGGCGGTCAGGCGCGGCGGCGGGGCCGTGTCGGCGGGCGCCACCTCGGCGGCGGCGAACCAGGCGGCCCATTCGCCGCGCTCGCCCACCAGAGGGGCGCGTTTCAGGTCGGCGGGCGTCTTCAGGCCCAGCCGGTCGCGCATGGCCGGGGTGCACATGGGGGTGAAGACGGCGGGCATCAGAAAGCGGCTCTCCAGCCCCGGCCACTGGCCGGAGCCGAAGCGCAGCGCCACGTCCAGGCCGTCGGCGCCCAGCATGGACAGGGTCGGACTGGTGTCCACCCGCACCGCCAGATCGGGGTTGTTCAACTGGAACGACCCCAGCCGCGTCGCCAGCCACTGGGTCGCCAGGGTCTGCAGCGTGGTGATGGCCAGCACCCCCTGGTCCGCCTCGACCACGTCGGCGACGGCGCGGCGCAACAGGGTCATGGCCTCGGTGGCCGCCGTGGCCAGCCGTTCGCCCTCCGGCGTCAGCGACACCTGTCGCGTCCCGCGCACGAACAGGGGCCGATCCAGCCTCTGCTCCAGATCGCGGATGCGCCAGCTGACCGCCGCCTGGCTCATGCTCAGGGCCTCGGCGGCCCGGGTGAAGCTGAGCAGGCGCGCGGCGGTTTCAAACACCCTCAGAGCGTCGACAGGAATGCGGGAAAGGACGTCAACCATAAGCAAGCCTTATGCATGAACCCTATCGTCTCGTTTGTTCACGCCCCGCGTCAACCGCATATTCGAGCCTCACGAAAGGAGGACGACCGATGGAAGACATTCACCGCACTCATAAGGAACCCGCGTGGGGTTGGATCGGCGCCCTGCTGGAGGTCCGCAAGACGGCCGCGCCCGTCAGCGCCAAAACGGCCCGCCCGGCGCGCACCGCAACGCCCGCCGCTGTTCCGGCCCGCCGCGCCGCCTGCTGACGCCTTCGACGACCTAATCGACGGCGACGATCTCGACCGACTGGCCCGCCACGGTCGCCTCGTCGCCCTCGCGCCTGCCCATCAGGGCGCGGGCCAGGGGCGAGACGTGGCTGACGCTGCCCTTGGCCGGATCGGCCTCGTCCTCGCCGACGATGCGCCAGGTCTGGGTCCGCCCGTCCTCGCGTTCGATGGTCACCGAACCGCCGAAGCGCACCCGACCGTCCGCCGTCGTCTCCAGCAGTTGCGCCGTGGCCCGCCGCGCCGACCAGTAGCGCAAGTCGCGCGTGGCCCGCGCCATGGCGGTGCGGTCGGCCTCGATCGACCCCCTGGCCTGAGCGCCCGTATAGGCCGCACGCGCCGCGGCCAGCTCGGCCTCGATCCGGGTCAGGCCTTCGGGCGTGACATGGTTGGGATGGGGCGAGATCGGACGATCCACCAGCTCGGCCGCCGTGGCTTCCAGATCTTCTTCTCGGGTGAAGGCGACGCTCATGGGGACAGAGCGTATGCCGTTCGCGGACGTTCCGGTCTAGAAGAGCCAATGACCGACGCAATTTCCACGACCCCTTCGACCGTAACCGTAATCGGCGCCGGCCCCGCCGGGCTGATGGCCGCCGAACGGCTGGCCCAGGCCGGTCTGCGCGTCACCATCCATGAGCGGATGCCGTCCGTCGGCCGCAAGCTGCTGATGGCCGGTCGCGGCGGGCTGAACCTGACCCATTCGGAGCCGCTGGCGCCCTTCCTCGACCGTTACGGTCCGGCGCGCCCTCAGGCGGCGGCATGGCTGGCGGCCTGGTCCCCGGCCGACCTGACCGCCTGGGCCGAGGGCCTGGGCCAGGAAACCTTCGTCGGATCGTCGGGCCGGGTCTTCCCCAGGACGATGAAGGCCTCGCCCCTGCTGCGGGCCTGGCTGGCGCGGCTGGAGAGCCTGGGCGTCGAGATCCGCGTCCGCTCGCGCTGGACGGGCTGGAAGGCCAATTCTGAGAATGGGGCGCTGACTTTCGACACGCCTGAGGGCGAGGCGCTGAAACGGCCCGACGCCGTGGTTCTGGCCCTGGGCGGCGCCAGCTGGGCCAAGCTGGGCTCCGATGCCGCCTGGGTTCCCTGGCTTGAAGAGGGGGGCGTCGCCGTCGCGCCCTTGCGTCCCTCCAACGTCGGCTTTGACGTCGCCTGGTCGCCCCTGCTGCGCGACCGCTTCGCCGGCCAGCCGCTGAAGGGCGTCGCCGTCACCCACGCCGGCCGAACCGTGCGCGGCGAGGCCATGATCGCCGCCTACGGAATCGAGGGCGGGGTCGTCTATGCCCTGTCGGCGGGCCTGCGCGACGCCATCGAACGCGACGGAACGGCCGAGCTGACGCTGGACCTGCGGCCCGACCTCAGCCGTCCTGCCCTGACCCAGAAACTGCTCAAGCCGCGCGGCAAGGACAGCCTGTCCAACTGGCTGCGCAAGGTCGTCCATCTGGACCCCGCCGCCATCGCCCTGCTGCGCGAAGGCGGCCCGCTGCCGACCGAGCCCGGCCCGCTGGCGGCGCGCATCAAGGGCGTGAGCCTGAGCCTGACCGGGGTTCAGGGTCTGGCCCGCGCCATCTCCTCGGCCGGGGGGGTGAAGCTGGACGCCGTGGACGAGCGGCTGATGCTCAAGGCCCGGCCCGGCGTCTTCGTCGCCGGCGAGATGCTGGACTGGGAGGCCCCCACCGGCGGCTATCTGCTGCAGGCCGCCTTCGCGTCCGGCGTTGTGGCGGCGCAAGGCGTGACGGACTGGCTCAAGGCGCGCTGAAGCCAGACCGGCTCGACCAAAGGCAGGGGTCGACAGGCGCGGCGAGAGGGGGCAGCGTGTCGCCTCCCTTTCGCCGCTGCTCGAGTTTGCCTCATGCCGATGCCCCGTTCCGCCGCCGCGCTGGGCCTGATCGCCGCGCTGATGACCTCGACCTCGGCCCTGGCCCAGACGGCGACACCGGCCGCGCCGACCGGCCGCGTCGATCCCGCCCGGCTGAACGAGGCGACGCGGGTCCTGGCCTCGGACGCGTTCGAGGGCCGCGCCCCCGTCACCCCCGGCGAGGACAAGACCATCGAATGGCTGACCCAGCAGTTCGCGGCGCGCGGCCTGGAACCCGGCGGCCCCGACGGCCAGTGGGTCCAGATCGCCGAGGTCAGCCGCACCAAGCAGGACGGCCCGGCGACCATCAGCGTCGCCTCGCACGGCCGAACCACGGCCCTGCGACGCGGGCCTGACGTCGTGGTCTCCAGCGACCGGCCAGTCAGTCATATCACGCTGAAGGACGCGCCCCTGGTCTTCGTCGGCTATGGCGTCGATGCGCCGGAGCGCAGTTGGGACGACTACAAGGGCGTCGATCTGCGCGGCAAGATCATGCTGGTCCTGGTCAACGACCCCGACTTCAACGCGCCGGAAGGCCACCCGGTGGCGGGCAAGTTCGACGGCCAGGCCATGACCTTCGCCGGGCGCTGGACCTACAAGTTCCAGGAGGCGGCGGCGCAGGGCGCGGCGGGCGTCCTGGTCATCCACGACACGGCGGGGGCGGGCTATCCCTGGTCGACGCTGGAGAACTCCTCGGTCGCGCCCAAGTTCGACATCGTCCGCGCCGATCCCGACAAGGAGCGTGTGGCCGCTCAAGGGTGGATTCAGGGCGCCGTGGCCGAGAAGCTGTTCCAGGACGCCGGCCTCGACTTCGCGGCGCTGAAGGCCCAGGCGTGGACGCCGGACTTCCAGCCGGTGACGCTGGACGGCGTGACCATGTCCATCGACTTCGGTCAGGTGGCCGACCGGGTGCAGACCCGCAACGTCATGGCCCGCCTGCCGGGCGCGACCCACCCGGACGAGACGGTCATGTTCGGCGCCCACTGGGACGCCTATGGCCGGGCCACGCCCAAGAACGGCGACGACATCTATAACGGCGCCGTGGACAATGCGACCGGCGTGGCGGCGGTGCTGGAGCTGGCACGCCTGTTCGCCGAGGGGCCGCGCCCGGAACGATCGACCGTCTTCGTCAGCTGGGCGGCCGAGGAGACCGGCCTGCTGGGGGCCGAATACTACGCCGCCAATCCGGTCTGGCCGCTGGAGACCACGGTCGCCAACATCAACATGGACAGCCTGCTGCCGGGGACCGAGATCGACCCCAACATCGTCGTCATCGGCGCGGGCAAGAACGATCTGGACGACCGGCTGGCCGTGCTGGCGGGCCGCGAAGGCCGCCGCCTGATCCCCGATCCAGCGCCCCAGGCCGGGGCCTTCTATCGCTCGGACCACTTCCCGCTGGCGAGGAAGGGCGTGCCCGCCCTGTTCGCCGCCGCCGGCTTCACCGGCCACAACGCCGCCAGCCGCGACTATGTCGCCAACCGCTATCATCAGCCTACGGACGAATGGACCCCGGAGTGGAAGATGGACGCCGCCGCCGCCGATGTTCAGCTGCTGTATGAGGTCGGCTACGCTCTGGCCAACTCGCGCGACTGGCCGGCCTGGAAGCCGGGCGACGAGTTCGAAGCGGCGCGTCAGGCGTCGGCTGCCGCGCGCAAGTAGCCACGGCGCCCCGCCTCTTCCCTTCGTCATTCCCGGGCCTGTCCCGGGAATCCAGAGACGCCGTCGCTGGGCGCGCAGTCGTCGCCCCCGCGCAACAGGCATATCTCGATGTTTCTGGATCCCCGGCACAAGGCCGGGGATGACGCTATAAGGAAGGGACGCGTCCTGCGCCCGCCATGCGAGTGTAGGAGAACGCGGCCCCACTGCCCGATGGACCCCATGACCGACCGACCCGAAATCCACGGCCTCTGCCCAACCCGTTTCAACGCGGTGAAGGACGCCTTCGCCGCCAACTTCGTCGAAGCGCCCGAGGGGCTGAACGAGTTGGCCGCGCGCTTCTCTGTCGTCATCGAGGGCGAGGTCGCGCTGGACCTGTGGGCAGGGTCGGCCGATCTGGCGGGGACCAGGTCCTTCGCCGAGGACACGCTGGTTCCGGTCTTCTCGACCGGCAAGGCGGTGATGGCTCTGATGATCGCTCGCTGCGTGGACAAGGGCCTGCTGTCCTATGAGGACCGGGTCGCCGACCACTGGCCGGCCTTTGGCGCGGCGGGCAAGGAGGCGCTGACCGTCGGCCAGTTGATGAGCCACCAGTCGGGCCTGCCGGGCTTTTCCGACGGGGTCGAACCGGCCATCTGGTTCGACCGACAGGCCGTGCTGGACAAGCTGGCGGCCCAGGCGCCGCTGTGGGCGCCGGGCACCGCGTCAGGATACCACCCTATCACCATCGGCTATCTGGCCGGCGAGTTGTTCCGCATCGTCGATGGACGCAGCATGGGGACGGCGCTGCGCGAAGACTTCGCCGCGCCCTTTGATCTGGACCTGTGGATCGGCCTGCCCGAGAGCGAGCATGGGCGGGTGGCGCAGATGAGAAAGCCCGCCGCGGCGCCGGACCTCGGCCCCATCGACGCGATCAAGAAGGCCGCCTTCCTCGACCGGGGCTCGGCCCCGGGCGGGCGCGGCTCGACCGAGTGGCGGATGGCCGAAATCCCCTCGGCCAACCTGCACGGCACAGCCAGGGATCTGGCGCGAATGATGTCCCTGGTCGCCATGGGCGGGGCGCTGGACGGCCGGACGATGCTGTCAGCCGAGACGCTGGAACAGGCGACGCGCGAACGCATCCGGGGCTTCGACAAGGTGGTGCCCTTCGACATGAGCTGGGCGGCCGGCTTCATGCGCAACGAGAGCCTGAAGGTCTTCGGCCCCAACCCCCAGACGGTCGGCCACACCGGCTGGGGCGGATCGATGGCCTTCGCCGATCCGGGCGCCCGCGTCTCGGCGGCCTATGTCATGACGCGCCAGTCGCCGCATCTGATCGGCGACCCGCGCGCCCTGCGGCTGGTCGAGGCGCTCTACACCGCGCTGTAGGGGCGCCGGCGTTGCACCGTGCAGCGAAAAAAAACAGTGCAATTGGTGCAATGGATCAGACCTTCCCCTCTCCCGATGGGAGAGGGCTTGAGCCTCCAAGAGCGAAGCGATGGGCAAGGCGAAAGGGTGAGGGTACCTCGCATCATTCGGCCTTAGCCTTAGCGCGGATGGTCCATATGAACGGACGCTGTTCTTGAAGAACCCGCGCATCTGGGGTGAGGCGGCGGCTTACGCCGACTGAAAGCTTGAACCCTCACCCTTTCGCCTGACGGATCGCCTTCGGCTCTCCGAGGCTCAAGCCCTCTCCCACAGGGAGAGGGTATTGCGGTGGGTTGAGCGGACGATGTGAAAGACCAGGCGTCAAATATGGCCCAGTCCTTGACCCAGGCTGGAATCCTCCAACGAGAAGCGTCCAATCTCAATGAAACATGGGCATCGGCGCGTCGCGTCATGCGCAAGGTCGGCGCGAGCGCCTCAGGCGTCGGCGCCCCAGGCCAGTTGGTCGTGGACGATGCGCCAGCCGTCGGGCGTGCGGCGCAGGACGCGGGTGAACAGGCCGCGATGGGTCTTGGCGTTGCGACGCAGCACGACGCGGCCCGAGACCACCGTGGTGTTGACGTCGAACTGCAGGGTCTCGAACCACTCATAGGTCATGACGCCCAGCCCGCCCGGCTGGGCGGCGCGGGCCTGAAGCGCCGAGCGCACGGCGTCCGGCCCTTTGAGCGGCGTGTCGCCGAGGAAGACCAGCAGGGGCTCGTCGGCCACATAGGTCGCCATCACCGCATCGACGTCGCCGGACGACCAGGCCTCGGCGGCGGCGTCCAGAGTACTGCTGACGGCGTCGAAGGTCTCGGCCGTGGTGGGCAAGACGAGGGGCGGGGAGGAGGCGGCGGGAGGCTCGGTCCGGACGGTGCGGATGACGTCGTCGCCGCCCCCCCGTATGGCGACGCTCTGAGCGCAGGCGGCGGAACCGCCGGCGAGCGCGACGGATAGGGCGAGGGCGGCGAGGGAGCGGGCGCGGATCATCGTCCCTTCTAGGCTGGAACGCCCGCCGATCTCAACGCGAGCGTCAGCGCGGAGGTGATCGCTCGTCGTCCAGCGCCGCCATGCGGTCCTCGGCGGGGTCGTCCAGCAGGCCGGGTTCGGGCGCGACGATGGTCTCGGCCGTGCGGCTGGCGCGGCGCACCTTGAGCACGGCGCCGACGGCGAAGACGGCGGCCCCCAGCCAGATGAAGGCGAAGGAGGCGATGCGCAGCGCGCCCAGCGCCTCGCCCTGCATCGCGCCGATGAAGAAGACGATGGTCGGGGCCAGAAACTGCAGGAAGCCCATGCTGGACAGGGGCATGCGCCGCGCCGCCCAGGCGAACAGGGCCAGCGGAATGACCGTGGCCGGACCGGCGAACAGCAGCCAGAAGGTGGCGGCGGGCGAGGCGGTGAAATGCCCCTGTCCGGTCGTCTGGATATAGACGACCCAGGCCAGGCCCGGCGCTGCCAGCAGCAGACATTCCATGAACAGGCCGGTCTGGGCGTCGACCGCGACGCGCTTGCGAATGATGCCGTAGGCCGCGAAGCTGAAGGCCAGCAGCAGCGACACCCAGGGCGCGTGGCCCAGCGCCAGGGTCTGAAGCACCACCCCGATCGCCGCCAGGCCGATCGCGGCCGCGCCGAAACGGTCGATCCGTTCACGGAACAACCAGGCCCCGGCGGCCATGTTGAGCAAGGGGTTGAGATAGTAGCCGAGCGAGGCGTCCAGCGTCCGTCCGTTGTTCACGGCGATGACATAGGTGGTCCAGTTGGCAGCGATCAGCACCGCCGACAGGGCCAGCCAGCCCAGCACCCTGGGCTGACGGAAGACAGCCAGCACCTGGGTCCACTGACGCGCGATCAGCACCAGCAGCAGGGACCAGATCAGGCCCCAGACGGCGCGGTGGCCCATGATCTCCCAGGCGTCGGCGCCCTGATGCGCCATCTGCTGGAAGACCAGGGGGATGAATCCCCAGAGCAGATAGCAGCCCACTCCGGCCATCAGGGCGGCGCGGGCTTCGGACGAGTTCGGGGAGGGGGACGCGGTCACAGGGCGGACCTTTCGGCCTCCGCCGCGCCAGAGGCGCGACAGAGGCTTGGAGAGGATGGACGAGGCCTCAAGCAGCCCCGCACCGCGTGCGGGGCGTTAGGCCCCCTTCATTTAGACAGTCAGCGTGCGATAGCCGCTGGACGGGGTGATGACGCCGGTTTCGTCCAGCAGCTGGGCGATCTGCACGGCGTTCAGCGCCGCGCCCTTGCGCAGGTTGTCGGACACGACCCAGAAGGACAGGCCGTTCTCGACGGTCGGGTCCTTGCGGATGCGGCTGACGAAGACAGCATGGTCGCCGGCGGCGTCGACGGGGGTGATGTAGCCGTCGTGCTCCAACTTATCGATGACCATGACGCCCGGGGCGTCGCGCAGGATTTCGCGGGCCTCGTCCGGCTCGATCGGGCGATCGAACTCGACCGTCACGGCTTCGGAGTGGCCGACGAAGACCGGCACGCGCACGCAGGTCACGGTCAGCTTGATCGACGGGTCGAGCATCTTGTGCGTCTCCTCCCACATCTTGGCTTCCTCGTCGGTGTAGCCGTCGTCGCGGAACGAGCCGATGTAGGGGATGACGTTGAAGGCGATCTGCTTGGGGAACTTCTTGGGCGTGGCGTCGCCCAGGCCGTAGATGGCCTTGGTCTGGTTCCACAGCTCGTCCATGCCCTCCTTGCCCGCACCCGAAACGGACTGGTAGGTCGAGACGACGACGCGCTTGATCTTGGCCGCGTCATGCAGCGGCTTCAGCGCCACGACCAGTTGCGCCGTCGAGCAGTTGGGGTTGGCGACGATGTTCTTCTTGCGCGCCAGCTTGATCGCGTCGGGGTTCACTTCCGGCACGATCAGCGGCACGTCGGGGTCCATGCGGAAGGCCGAGGAGTTGTCGATGACGATAGGACCGGCCTTGCCGATCTTCTCGGACCACTCCTTCGAGACCTTGCCGCCGGCGCTCATCAGAACGACGTCGACGGTGGAGAAGTCGAACTGCTCCAGGTCTTCGCACTTCAGCGTCTTGTCGCCGAAGGAGACCTCCACGCCTTTGGATTTTCGTGAGGCGATCGCATGCATCTTATCGACGGGGAAGTTCAGTTCCTCGATGATGTTCATCATTTCGCGACCGACATTGCCGGTGGCGCCAACGACGGCGACGCGATAGCCCATGACTAAATTATCCTTGTAGGGGGCGCTGGGGAGAAAAGCGGTTCTGCATTTGGGTCTTTCGCAAGCGCGAAGCAACCAGTTTTCACCAATTTTCCGCCCGCAACGCCACGGCAGCCCCCGCCTTTCCTGATCCGCTCCATGGGGCTATGCCGCTGGGCATGACCTCCCGTATCCGCAACGCCTACGACATCCGCGTCGAAGAGGGCGTCATCGCCCCCGATCCGATGCAGCAAGACCTGCTGGCCTCACTCGAGCGGCTGGAGACGGATCTGGCCAGAAAGGGCCTGTTCGGCCGACCGCCCGAGGTCCCGGGCATCTACATCTGGGGCCCGCCGGGACGCGGCAAGTCCATGCTGATGGACCTGTTCTATTCGGCCACGCCCGAGCAGAAGAAGGTGCGCGCCCACTTCCACGCCTTCATGGCCCGCATCCACGACCTGGTGAAACAGTGGCGCGAGGGCGACGCCCGAACCCGCAAGGCGGTGTTCGGAACCAGCAAGGGCGACGATCCCATCCCCCCGATCGCCGCCCTGATCGCCTCGGAAGCCCGGCTGCTGTGCTTTGACGAACTGCAGGTCACCGACATCGCCGACGCCATGATCCTGGGCCGGCTGTTCGAGGCCCTGTTCGAGAAGCGGGTGGTGCTGGCCGTCACCTCCAACCGCGCGCCCGAGGACCTCTACAGGCACGGCATCAACCGCCAGCTCTTCCTGCCCTTCATCGACATCCTGCGCACGCGTTGCGACGTGGTGGAGACGGCGGGGGCGCGCGACTTCCGCCTGGACCGCATGGCCGGAGCCAAGGTCTGGTTCGCGCCGCTGGACGCGACGGCGCGGGACGGCTTCGAGGCCCTGTGGTCGGACCTCAAGGGCGGCGAGCCTGAGGAGCCGGCCGCCCTGCCCGTCCTGGGCCGCCAGGTGCGGGTCGAGCGGACGGTCGGCGGCATGGCGCGGGCCACCTTCGCCGAATTGTGCGGAACGCCGCTGGGGCCGCAGGATTATCTGGCCATCGCCCGGCGCTTCCACACCCTGTTCCTGTCGGACGTGCCGACCCTCAGCCCGGCCAATCACCATGAGGCGCGGCGTCTGGTGACCCTGATCGACGCGCTTTATGAGGCCAAGACGCGGCTGGCGGTGCTGGCCGCGGCCGAGCCCGAAGCCCTCTACGCCGAAGGGGTCGGCGCCTTCGAGTTCGAGCGCACCGTGTCCCGCCTGAACGAGATGCGCAGCGCCTCCTGGCTGGAGCAGGCGGATCACGCGGTGGAAAAGGATGAACTGGCGTCCGCCCACGGCTGAGCTAGGGTGGGCGAAACCGAACGGAGACGCCCGTGACCGCCGCCTTCAGCGCCCTCGCCCTCGCCGCCGCCCTTGCGGCCAGCCCGACCCCCACATTGGCCCAGGCGCCCGCCGCCCAGCCCTCAGCAGCCCCGGCCCCGACGCCCGCGGCGACCGGCCTGCCCGTCGCCGCCGTGGTCGACTGGCTGAAGACGCAGGGCTTGTCGGTCGGCCAGGTGCAGGGCGGAACCGAGCCCTATGTCCAGGTGCGCGAGAGCGGGGATTTGGCGTGGACGATCACGTTCAACAGTTGCGAAAATCTGGTCTGCGGCGACCTGCAGTTCAGCGCCGGGTTCAGCAATCCTCAGGTGACGCTGGACAAGGTCAACGGCTGGAACGCAGAGCGGCGCTTCGCCAAGGCCTTCTACGAGGCCCCCTCGGCCGGCCGCGCCGACGGCGCCGCCATCTTCCAGCAGGACGTCATGCTGCTGAACGGCATCGGCCCGTCGCAACTAACGGATTCCGTGGCCGTCTGGCGCAGCCTGCTGCCCGCCTTCGCCCTCCACGTCGGCTACTTCACGCCCGGCGCCGCCCCGGCCAACTGACACGAAAAAGGGCCGCGCCTTCCGGCACGGCCCCTTCTCATTTGTTCGGCCGCGGTCAGAAGGCTCCGCCTTCTCGACCCGACGCGGCCGGGGCGCCTAAGCGCTCAAGCAGCGAGGCTCCGCGAGCCGAGCGATAGCGCCTCTTCGCTGGCTTAAGCCAGCGAAGGCTCGATGTCCTTGCAGGCCTGGATCAGGCCGTTCACCGATTCCACCGACTTGGCGAACATCGCCTTTTCTTCGTCGTTGGTGGTGAACTCGACGATCTTCTCGACGCCGCCGGCGCCGATCAGGGCCGGCACGCCGACGTAGAGGTCCGACAGGCCGTATTCGCCCGACAGCCAGACGGCGCAGGGCAGGACGCGCTTCTGGTCCAGCAGGTAGGACTTGGCCATGGCGATGGCCGATTCAGCCGGAGCGTAGAAGGCCGAGCCGGTCTTCAGCAGGGCCACGATCTCGCCGCCGCCCTTGCGGGTGCGCTCGACGATGGCGTCCAGGTCGGCCTGGCTCAGGAAGCCGGCGGCGACGGCGTCCGGCAGCGGCAGACCGCCGACCGTCGAGTGGCGCACCATCGGCACCATGTCGTCGCCGTGACCGCCCAGAGTCCAGGCGTGGATGTCCTGCACCGAGACGCCGGTCTTTTCCGCCAGGAAGTAGGCGAAGCGCGCCGAGTCCAGCACGCCGGCCATGCCGACGACCTTGGCTTTCGGCAGGCCCGAGAACTTCTGCAAAGCCCAGACCATGGCGTCGAGCGGGTTGGTGATGCAGATGACGAAGGCGTTAGGGGCGTGGGTCTTGATGCCCTCGCCGACGGCCTTCATGACCTTGAGGTTGATGCCGATCAGGTCGTCGCGGCTCATGCCCGGCTTGCGCGGCACGCCGGCGGTGACGATGCAGATGTCGGCGCCGGCGATGCCGGCGTAGTCGTTGACGCCCTTCAGGGCCACGTCCTGGCCGAAGACGGCCGAGGCCTCGGCGATGTCGAGGGCTTTGCCTTGCGGCGTGCCTTCGGCGATGTCGAACAGGATGACGTCGCCCAGCGCCTCGCGCGCGGCCACGTGGGCCAGGGTTCCGCCGATCATTCCGGCGCCGATAAGGGCGATCTTCGCGCGAGCCATAGAGGTCTCTCCAGTCGATGTTGCGTGTGCGAAACGGTACTCGATGGCGGGCGGTCTAGACCCGCAGCGGAGCGGGAGCAAGCATCCGGCGTTGCGCCCTTGGTCGGCCCCTGCGACGCTGGACGGGCCGTCCCGACCCCCGCAGGAAACGCCGCCATGTCCTCGTTCGCTCCCGATCCCGCCTTCGAGGCCGGGTCCGTCTTCGCCGCCGACTGGCCCCTGTGCCAGGTGCGGCTGCAGGACGACGCCCGCTTTCCCTGGCTGATCCTGCTGCCGCGCGTGGACGGGGCGGTCGAACTGGACGATCTGACGCCGCAGCAGCGCGCGATCCTGACCGAGGAGATCGTTCGGGCCGGCGACGTGGTGCGCGCCCTGGGTCAGGCGGCGGGCCGCCCCATCGACAAGCTGAACACGGCGGCGCTGGGCAATGTCACCCGCCAGCTTCACGTCCATGTCGTCGGTCGTCGCCGCGACGACGGCCTGTGGCCGGATCCGATCTGGGGGCGGCGCGGGGCGACGCCCCTGGCCGCGGCGGATCGTATGGCGGCCTTGCGCCTTATATCGAGAGAGTGATCAGGAAATCGCGATCCGCGGCGCTTATCCGCCCCGGTTCGTTGACACCCGGCCTTTGCGGTCACTAAAGCCTATCGCACTGCAACCGGCTCTGTTTTTCAACGGGTCTTTTGAGAATCATTCGCATGTCGAACCTCCCCAAGGATGCGGGCGACGCCAGCAGCGACCCGACCGGCCGCTACGTCCGCCATCCCAACGGCCACGTCGCGCCGATGTCGCCCTTCACCGACGTCTGGCGGTGGCACATCACCATGACGGCCTCGATCCTGTTCCGCGTCACCATCGGCGCGGCCACCGTCGGCGCCGTCCTGCTGCTGGGCTGGATCGCCGCCCTGGCCTCGGGACCCGACGCCTATGCCAAGGTCCTGGCCTGCTCGGCCTCGCCGTTCGGCCTGTTCATCTGGTTCGGCCTGACGCTGGTGCTGTTCTCCTTCCTGCTGAACGGCGCGCGCCACCTGATCAACGACACGGGCGCCGGGCTTGACCTGAAGACCGCCAATCTGATGGCTCATGTCGCCGTCTGGGGCCCCGTGGTCCTGACCGTGCTGTTCTGGGTCGTTCTGTTCGCCGCCGGAAAGGTTTCGCTGTGAGCGCCGCCCCCAAGTTCAAGAACAATGTGAAAATCTCCGAGCGTCACGGCGCCGGCGAATGGAAGGTCGAGAAGCTCGCGTTGGCGGCCCTGATGCCGCTGGGCCTGTGGATCCTGTCGACCGGCTTCACCCTGGCGGGCGCCGGTTACGACGCCGTCGTCGCCTGGTTCGGCAGCGCGCTGAACGCCGGCCTGCTGGCCGTGACGTCGCTGGTCTTCTTCCTGTTCGCCAGCCTGGCCTGGAAGGTCATCATCGAGGACTACGTCCCCGCCTCGTCCCGGTCGGCCCTGATCCGGGTCTCGAACCTCGTCTTCCTCGTGCTGGCCGCCGCCAGCATCTTCTTCATCGTGCGTGTGGCGATGGGCTCCGCCCCGCTGCCCGCCGGAGTCTGATCCCGTCATGGCTGCTTACGAGCTTATCGATCACGAATACGACGTCGTCGTCGTCGGCGCGGGCGGTTCGGGCCTGCGCGCGGCCCTCGGCGCCGCCCAGCAGGGCCTGAAGGTCGCCTGCGTCACCAAGGTCTTCCCCACGCGCTCGCACACCGTGGCCGCCCAGGGCGGCATCTCGGCTTCGCTGGGCAACATGGGCGAGGACAGCTGGCAATGGCACATGTACGACACCGTCAAGGGGTCGGACTGGCTGGGCGATCAGGACGCCATCGAATACCTGGTCCGTAACGCGCCCAAGGCCGTTTACGAGCTGGAACACTGGGGCGTGCCCTTCAGCCGCACCGAAGAAGGCAAGATCTACCAGCGCGCCTTCGGCGGCATGACCCGCAACTTCGGCGAAGGCCCGGTGCAGCGCACCTGCGCCGCCGCCGACCGCACCGGCCACGCCATCCTGCACACCCTATACGGCCAGTCGGTCCGTCGCGAGGTCAAGTTCTTCGTCGAATACTTCGCCCTGGACCTGATCATGCAGGACGGCGCCTGCACCGGCGTCACCGCCCTGCAGCTCGACACCGGCCAGATGCACCAGTTCCGCGCCAAGATGGTGGTGCTGGCGACCGGTGGTTACGGCCGGGCCTATTTCTCGGCCACCTCGGCCCACACCTGCACCGGCGACGGCAACGCCATGGTGCTGCGCGCCGGCCTGCCGCTGCAGGACATGGAGTTCGTGCAGTTCCACCCGACCGGCATCTACGGCGCCGGCTGCCTGATCACCGAGGGCGCACGCGGTGAAGGCGGCTACCTGACCAACTCGGAAGGCGAGCGCTTCATGGAGCGCTATGCGCCGACCGTGAAGGACCTGGCCCCGCGCGACATGGTCAGCCGCTCCATGACCATCGAGATCCGCGAAGGTCGCGGCGTGGGTCCGAACAAGGACCACATCTATCTGCACCTGGACCACCTGGATCCCAAGATCCTGCACGCGCGCCTGCCGGGCATTTCGGAATCGGCCAAGATCTTCGCCGGCGTCGATGTGACCAAGGAGCCGATCCCAGTCCTGCCCACCGTCCACTACAACATGGGCGGCATCCCGACGAACTATCACGGCGAAGTCCTGACGCTGCGCGACGGCAACCCCGACAGCGTGGTTCCGGGCCTGATGGCCGTGGGCGAGGCGGCTTGCGTCTCGGTGCATGGCGCCAACCGCCTGGGCTCCAACTCGCTGACCGACCTGGTCGTGTTCGGCCGCGCCGTCGGCCTGCGCTGCGGTGAAGTCGTCGACAAGGCCTCGGCCGTGCCGTCGGCTTCCAAGGCCCAGACCGACGAACACCTGGCTCGCCTGGACCGCTTCCGCAACGCCTCGGGTTCGACCCCGACCGCCCACCTGCGCCTCGAAATGCAGCGCGCCATGCAGTCGGACGCCGCCGTCTTCCGTACCGGCAAGACGCTGGAAGAAGGGGTCGCCAAGCTGCGCTCGATCGACGCCGCCGGCACCGACATCAAGACCACCGATCGCGGCCTGATCTGGAACACGGACCTGATGGAGACGCTGGAGTACGACAACCTGATCGCTCAGGCCGTCGTCACCATCGAAGGCGCGCTGAACCGCACGGAATCGCGCGGCGCCCACGCCCGCGAGGACTTCCCGGACCGGGACGACGTCAACTGGATGAAGCACACCCTGGCGTGGAAGCGTCCCGGCGAAGGCGTCCAGATCGACTACCGTCCAGTCCACAAATACACGATGTCTAAGGACATCGAGTACATCGAGCCCAAGGCTCGGGTTTACTAAGGGCGCACGCAGATGGTTCAACTCACCCTCCCGCGCGGTTCCAAGCCCTCGAACGGCAAGGTCCACAAGGCCCCGGCTGGCGCCAAGAACGTCAAGACCTACAAGGTCTATCGCTACGATCCCGAGGTGGATTCCGATCCGCGCTGGGACAGCTTCGAGGTCTCGACCGACGATCACGGCCCCATGCTTCTGGACGCCCTGATCCACATCAAGAACGAGATCGACCCGACCCTGTCGTTCCGTCGCTCGTGCCGTGAAGGCATCTGCGGCTCGTGCTCGATGAACATCGACGGCCGCAACACCCTGGCCTGCACCAAGGGCTGGGACGAGTGCTCGTCGCACAACATCACCATCGCCCCCCTGCCCCACCAGCCGGTGGTCAAGGACCTGGTGACGGACCTGTCGCTGTTCTACGCCCAGTACGACTCGATCCAGCCCTACCTCCAGTCCGACACCCCGGACCCGGAGCAGGAGCGCCTGCAGTCGCCCGCCGACCGCGAGAAGCTGGACGGCCTGTACGAGTGCATCCTGTGCGCCTGCTGCTCGACCTCCTGCCCCAGCTACTGGTGGAACCAGGAAGAGTACCTCGGCCCGGCGGCCCTGCTGCAGTCCTACCGCTGGATTTCGGACAGCCGCGACGACGCGACCCAGAAGCGCCTCGACGACCTCGAGGACCCGTTCAAGCTCTATCGCTGCCACACGATCATGAACTGCGCCCAGGTCTGCCCCAAGGGGCTGAACCCGGCCAAGGCGATCGCCGAGACCAAGAAGCTGATGGTCGCGCCGAGCCGCAAGAAGACGGCGGCCTGACGCTTAAGCCCCTCCGATCCGAACAGCCCCCGGCGCCGTCAGGCTCCGGGGGTTTTTCATGGCCGCCGCGCGCCGGGGCTTGCCACCGGCGCAGGCGAGGCTAAGACGCCTGCATGGCCAAGATCACCTATATCGAGCACGACGGGACCGAGCACACGGTCGAGGTCAAGAACGGCCTTTCCGTCATGGAAGGCGCGATCCGCAACAACGTCCCCGGCATCGATGCGGACTGCGGCGGCGCCTGCGCCTGCGCCACCTGCCATGTCTATGTGGACGAGAATTTCGCCTCGGAAACGGGCCGCCCCTCGGCCATGGAAGAGTCGATGCTCGACTTCGCCGAGAACGTCGAGCCGAACAGCCGCCTGTCCTGCCAGATCCGCGTCAGCGACGACCTGGACGGTCTGATCGTGCGTCTGCCGCAAAGCCAGCACTGAGATGATCGACGCCCGGCTGCTGGACGCGGTCGGGGCCTTGATCGCCGCCCACGCCCGGCCGGGCCATATCCCGCTGATCGGGATCGCCGGCGCGCAAGGATCGGGCAAGACCACCCTGGCGCGCGCCGCCGCCCAGCGGCTGGGCGCGGCGCATCTGTCGCTGGACGACGTCTATCTGACGAAAGCCGAGCGCGAGGCCAAGGGCAGGGCGGTCCATCCCCTGTTCGCCGTGCGCGGCCCGCCCGGAACGCATGATCTGGCGCTGCTGGAGACGACCGTGTCCGCCCTGCGCGCCGCCGGACCCGAGCGCCGCACGCCGCTTCCCTCCTTCGACAAGCTGACCGACGACCGCCGCCCGGAGGCCGACTGGCCGGTGTTCGCGGGCCGGCCGTCGGCGGTCCTGGTCGACGGCTGGTGCCTGGGCGCGACGGCGCAGTCCGACGCTGAACTGGTCGAGCCGATCAATGCGCTAGAATGCGAGCGGGACGGGCAGGGGATCTGGCGCCGCGCGGTCAACGCGGAACTGGCCGGCCCTTACGCCGCCCTGTTCGCCCGCTTCGACGCCATCCTGTTCCTCAAGGCGCCGTCGTTCGACGCCGTGCTGGACTGGCGCTGCCAACAGGAGGCGGGACTGTTGGGCCTCGCCCCCGCCGATCTGCCGGCTCAACGCCGCGCCGAACTGGCCGTCTTCATCCAGGCCTTCGAGCGCCTCACCCGCTCCATGCTGACGGGCGGGGTGCAGGTCGATCTGACGATCACGCTGGATCGCAACCGCGCCATCCAGCTCTAGGAGCAGGTCCCCTTCCTTCTCCCCTTGCGGGAGAAGGTGGCGGCCGAAGGCCGACGGATGAGGGGTCTCTCGACATCGGATGGCCGCCGCGAGTTGAACGTCCCACAACCCCTCATCCGACCTCGCTCCGCTCGCCCACCTTCTCCCGCAAGGGGAGAAGGATGAACTTAGTCCGCCGGCATGCGGCCGTAGTTGACGGCGATGCGGCCGATCAGGCCCTTGACGATCAGGTCGACCGGGGCGCCCTCGCGATAGTCGCCCTCGGCGACGAAGTTGACGCGGTCCTCCGAGATCAGGCGGTGGATCTTGTTGTGGTCGCGCGGGGTGTTGTCGGGGTCATAGACGGCGATGGAGAAGCCGCCCTTGGTGTGCATCATCTTCATGGTCGGCACGTCGGTGTCGCCGTCGCCGAGGAAGATCATCCGGTCGAAGGGGATGGGACGTTCCTCGTCGGGGATGAAACGGTTGATGCGCTCGTCGTCCCAGTGGTTGTGGACGCCCTTGTTGATGCGGAACAGGTACTGGGTCTTGGTGGTGTAGTTGACGCCGACCGCCGGCCAGACAGCCACTTCATTGTCGTCATAGGCGTATTTCGAGGCGAAGACGTGGGTGAAGGCCTCGGCGATGGGGCAGCCCTGGATCATCTCCTCCAGCCCGGCCGAGATGATGTAGTGCTCGATCTCCAAACCATACTGGGCGCCGAATTCGTTCATGCGGTCGAACCAGGAGCGGTCGCGCAGGCCCTCGAACAGGGCCACGTCGCGGCCGTGGTCCTGCAGCGTCTGGCGCGTCACCGGCGCGCCCTGTTCGCGGGCCGTCTGCAGCATCATCTGCATGTACATCAAGATGCCGTCGCCGTCGGAGGCGATGGTCCGTGGGCGGACGGTCTCGTTCCAGAACTGGGCCGGCGTCATCCCGATCGAGGGAATGAAGCTGACCTCCTGCATATTGCCCCGCGCCAGGGTGCCGTCGAAATCATAGATGATGGCGGTCTTGAGCAGGGGGCGGGTGGTGTCGGCCATGAGAGCGTCCTGAGAGCTTGGACACGCCCTCTAGCACGAGATCAGACGAACATCAGCCCAGCAGCAGTTCCGGGGCCGCCGTGGGGGCCGTGGCCTCGACCGGCAGGTGCAGGATGAAGGCCGCACCCTTGCCCGGCTCGGACTGGACCTCGGCCCAGCCCCCGTGCAACTCGACCAGGGCCTTGACCAGGGCCAGGGCCACGCCCGGTCCGCCGCGTTCGCGCCGCACGAAGCGGTCGAAGACGTGGGCCTGCAGGTGGTAGGGGATGCCCCGGCCGGTGTCCTCGACCCGGATGCGCACCTCGCCCGAGCCGACCTCGGCGGTCAGGGTCACGGCCCCGCCCTCGGACACGGCGCGACAGGCGTTCTCCAGCAGGTGGTCGACGGCCTGGGCGATGCGGCGGGCGTCGGCGCGGATCGGCTTCAGCCGGGGAGGGCAGGCGACGGTCAGGACGGCGCCGCGCCCCTCGACCTTGGCCCGCACCTTGTCGGCGGCTTCCTCCAGCAGGTCTCGGACCCGCATGTCGCCCAGCGCCAGCTCCATCTCCCCGGCGTCGATCTGGGCCATGTCCAGCACGTCGTCGATGGAACGGGCCAGGTGGCTGGCGGCGACGCGAATGGCCCCGGCGTGCTGGCGGCTGCGCTCGGGCAGGTCGCCCATGGCCTCCAGCAGTTCGGAATAGCCAACGATGGTGGTCAGGGGGGTGCGCAACTCATAGGAGACGCTGCCGACGAACTCGCGCTTCAGCGCCTGGCTTTCGGCCAGCGCCGCTTCCTTGGCCGCCAGCGCCTGTTCCAGCTCGCGCCGGGCGGTGACGTCGGAGAAGGCGACCAGGGTGGCGCCGTCGGGCAAGGGGCGGGTCTGCCAGGCGGCCAGACGCCCGTCCTCGGTTCGGCCCTCGCCGGACACGGCGACGCGGCTCTCGGGATCGGGATCGGCCACCCGCGCCTTCAGCCCCAGCCACAGGGCGGCGTCGGGCAGGACCGGGCGGCACAGGGCGGCCACGGCGTCGAAGTCGCCCGCCTCGGCCAGCCGTTCGGCCGAGACGTTCCAGAAGGCCTCGAAGGCGTCGTTGTGCAGCCGCAGCCGGCCGTCCGAGCCGAACACGGCGACCGCGTCGTTCAGCTTGTCCAGCGTCGCCGTCTGGACCTGGATCTGGGCGTTGTAGCGGCTGCGCAGTTGCAGCTCGTCGGTGATGTCAGAGAAGATCAGCAGGATGCCGCCCAGCGGGTGCGGCTGGCGCACCACGCGCAGCGTCCGCCCGTCGGGCAGGGACCAGCTGTCGTCCGGCGAAGCCTCTGCGGCGCCGTAGAACTCCAGCTCGCGCCCCTTCCAGCCGGCGTAGTCGACGACCTCGGGCAGCTGGCGTTTCTGGCGCAGCCGGTCCAGCAGTTCGGCGTGGGTCGGACGCTCGTCCAGCCAGGCCGGGTCGATGTTGAACAGCTGCTGGAAGGCGGTGTTGTGGAAGGCCAGCCGCTTGGACGGGCCGAAGATGGCCACGGCGTCGGCCAGATGGTTCAGGGTCTCGTCATGGGCCTCGACGTGACGGCGCAGGGTGTCGCGCGTCTCCTCGGCCTCGGTCATGTCGATGGCGAAGGCGATGACGGCGCCGCGGCCGCCGGCCAGCGGCTCGGCCAGAATGCGCCAGGCCCGGCGGCGGCCGTCCGAGGAGACCCAGCGGAAGCCTTCCTGTCGGGCGTTCAGGCGCGAGGCCTCGGCCACCACGGCGTCGGCGCCGCGATCGAAGCTGAGGCCCGCCTCGCGCGCCTCGGCCAGGGTCTCGGCGCGGGTCTCGGTCAGCCAGGCCTTATTGGCCCAGATCAGTTGCCCTGCGCCATCGACCACCCAGGTCGGGGCGGGCGAGGCCTCGGCCAGGGCGCCCAGACCGGCGTCGGCGGTGGTCTCGGCCCCGCCCAGTTTCGACAGGCGCAGCCAGGCCGACCCGCCCAGGGCGCGACCCTCGACCGCCCAGGCGCCGTCGGCGGATTCCAGCAGGGTCTCGAACGGCTCGCCCCGCCGGACTAACCCCTCCATCCGCGCCGTATGGGTCTCGTTCAGGGCCGCGACGATGGTGTCGGCGGCCTCGCCTTCGCGGCCAGGGGCCAGGGCGGCCAGGGTCTCCGGCGCGCCGAAGACGATCTGGGCCGCGCCCTCGGAGGTCAGGGCCAGACGCACGTCGTCGAATACGTTCAGGGCGCCCTCGCAGGCGGCGGCCTGACGCCGGGCGTCGGCCAGCCAGGTCTCGATCTCACCCTCGCGGGCGTTCAGCCGAGCGCGCAGCCGCCAGGCCCAGGCGCTGATCGCCAGCGCCAAACCCGCTGCACCCGCAGTGGCCACATAGGCGATGTCGGCCTCGGCCATCCTGTCCCCAGAAAATTCGTCGGTTGAACCAACGGGCCCGCACGAGGCGCCAACCGATTCGCGTTTACCATACCCTGATTGCGGCAATTGCGATGCGGCGAGACGGCCGATTGCGGCGCGCCGCCGCGCGGGCGATATCCAGACCATGACCCAGACGTGGAACGACCAGTCCGCCCCCTCCCTCGACGACTTCGCCCGACTGGCCGAAGCCGCCTTCGCCGCCCTGCCCGACCCGTTCCGGCAGGCCGCAGGCGATGTGGTCATCCGCGTCGACGATTTCGCCGACGAGGAGACCCTCGCCGAGTTGGAGATCGAGGACCCGTTCGAACTGTCCGGCCTCTATCACGGGGTCGACATCGGTCATCGCGACGGGCTGGGGCCCGCGCCCGAGCCGTCGCGCATCTTCCTCTACCGCCGTCCCATCCTTGACGAATGGTGCGAGCGCGGCGACCTCGGTCTGGCCGAGATCATCGCCCACGTCCTGATCCACGAGATCGGCCACCACCTCGGCCTCGACGACGACCAGATCCACGCCATCGAGGATGCCGACGACTGAAGGCGACCGGGCCGATCGCGGCCAAGGCTGAGCGCCGGGACGCGTCACCGATCGGTCAAGGCGCGGCCCTACTCGGCAATCCGCTCCAGCTTGGCGGCGAAGAAGCCATCCAGGCTCCCCCGTTCGGCCCATTGGGCGGGCAGGATGCGCAGCCAGCCCTCGGGGGTCAGGGCCTCAATCGGGGCGCCGATCTCGGTCGGGACGGCGGCGACGGTGCGGAAGGCCGGGTTGCGGCGCAGGAAGGCGATCACCTGAGTTTCGCCCTCCTCGCGTTCCAGCGAGCAGACGCAATAGACCAGACGGCCGCCCGGCTTGACCTTGTCCGCCGCCACGTCGAGCAGACGGTGCTGCACGTCGGCCAGCTTGGCGACCTCGGCGGGGCGGGTGGCGCGCAGGACTTCGGGGTTGCGACGATAGGTGCCGGTGGCGGTGCAGGGGGCGTCCAGCAGGACGGCGTCGAAGGTGCGCGTATCCTCCCAGTCCTCGGCGGGCACGGCGACGACCTCGACCGGCAGGCCGGTGCGGTCGAAATTCTGACGCAGGCGCTTCAGGCGCGCGGCCGAACGGTCCAGGGCCACGACGTCGGCGCCGGCGGCGGCCAGTTGCAGCGTCTTGCCGCCGGGGGCGGCGCACATGTCCAGAACGGTCTCCCCGGGCTTGGCGGCCAGCAGGCGGGCGGGGACGGCGGCGGCGGCGTCCTGGACCCACCAGTCGCCGGCCTCGAAGCCGGGCCAGCTGGCCACGTCGCCGCGCTTGCCGGTGCGGACCGTGCCGCCGGGCAGGACCTCGCCCTCGACGTCCTGGGCCAGAACGGCCAGATCGACGCCGGGCTTGGCGCTGAGGTCGGTCGCCGGTTCGTCGCGGGTGGCCAGGGCCAGACCGATCAGATTGGCTTCGCCATAGGTCGCCTTCCAGCGGGCGGCCAGCCAGTCGGGCAGGTTGGATTCGGCCGTGGTCAGACCGGGACCATCGCGGTCCACGCCGCGCAGAACGGCGTTGACCAGGTTCTTGTAGGGCCGGGTCTTGGCGTCACGCTCGGCCAGTTTCACGGCCGTCGAGACGGCGGCGAAGGCGGGCGTCCCCAGCACCAGGGTCTGGGCCAGGGCGACGCGCAGGATGGTGCGCACCGGGGCCGGCGGCGCCTTTTGCAGACGACGGTCCAGGATCTGATCGATCTCGCCCAGACGACGCAGGGCGGCCATGGCCACGGCGCGGGCGAAGGCGCGATCGGGGCCGTCCAGATCCTTGGCCGGCGACTGGGCCAGCGCCTCATCCAGACCCGTGCGCTTCTCCAGCGCGGCGTTCAGCAGGAGGCCGGCGACCAGACGCGCCTCGACGCCGATGTCGGCATGAGGATCGTCGGTGACGATCTGGGGCTGGGCCTCACGACGCGGACGCGCCTTTTCAGCCATACGGCGACCGCGCGCGGCCGAGCTTTTGCCCTTGGGCGTTCCACCACTCATACGGAAACCTGCGTGCCCAGTTCGACCACGCGGCCGGGAGGGATATGGAAGAAGTCGGTCGGATTGGCGGCGTTACGCATCAGGAAGATGAACAGCTTGTCCTGCCACAGGGGCATGCCCTGCCGGGCCGAGGCGATCACGGAACGCCGCCCGAGGAAGAAGCTGGTCGACATGATGTCGAACTTCAGCCCCTGCTTGCGGCACAGGCCCAGGGCGCGCGGCACGTTCGGCGTCTCCATGAAGCCGTAGGTGATGGTAAGCCGTTTGAAGTCGTCGCTGATCGGCTCCATGCTCACGCGCTGATCGTCGGACACGCGCGGCCGGTCGGCGGTATGGACCGTCAGGATGATGTTCTTCTCGTGCAGCACCTTGTTGTGCTTGAGATTGTGCATCAGGGCGACCGGCGCGACCTCAGGGTCCGAGGTCAGGAAGATGGCCGTGCCCGGCGCCCGGTGCGGCGGACGGGCCTTCAGCATTTCGATCAGATCGCTGAGCGGCAGACTGTCCTTGCGGGTCTTCTCGGTCAGGATCTGCGTGCCGCGCACCCAGGTCCACATCACGACCACCAGGCCGCCGCCCAGAACCAGCGGCATCCAGGCGCCATCCGGTATCTTGAGCAGATTCGACGTGAGGAAAACGCCGTCGATGAAGCCGAACGGGACCAGGGTGCCCAGCGCCGCCCA
Source organism: Brevundimonas sp. 01N35 (assembly GCF_056399785.1). Classification (NCBI taxonomy): domain Bacteria; kingdom Pseudomonadati; phylum Pseudomonadota; class Alphaproteobacteria; order Caulobacterales; family Caulobacteraceae; genus Brevundimonas; species Brevundimonas sp. 01N35. The sequence continues at coordinate 83,460 of NZ_JBFTRZ010000010.1, read as the reverse complement.
CAACGGCCACTTCCACTTCTTGGTCACCACCGACCAGGCCATCAGAGTATTGACCAACATGGTGCCGGTGACGGCCACGCCGTAGGCGGCCGTCAGATTGTGTGACGACTGGAAGGTCAGCAGCAGGAAGAGCACGCCGATCATCAGCAGGCTGTTGACCGCCGGAACATAGATCTGGCCGGCCAGGGTCTCGGAGGTGTTGCGGATGTCGATGCGCGGCAGGAGGCCAAGCTGGACGGCCTGTTGCGTCACCGAGAAGGCGCCGGTGATGACCGCCTGGCTGGCGATGACGGTGGCGGCCGTGGCCAGGATCAGCATCGGCCAATAGACCATCTGCGGCACCATGTTCCAGAACGGGTTGTCAGCCCCTGCGGGATTGTCCAGCAGGAAGGCGCCCTGGCCCAGATAGTTCAGCGTCAGACAGGGCAGGACCACGAACAGCCAGCCCTGGCGGATGGGCGCCTTGCCGAAATGGCCCATGTCCGCATAGAGGGCCTCGGCCCCCGTGACAGCCAGGAAGACGCTGCCCAGAATGACGAAGCCGAGGAAACCGTCCTCGAGCAGCAGTTGGACGCCATAGACCGGCGACAGCGCCCGCAGGATCGAGAGATCGTCGAAGATGTGCGTCAGCCCCAGCGCGCCGATGCTGAGGAACCAGACGGCGGTGATCGGGCCGAAGAATTTGGCCAGGCCGGCGGTGCCGCGCGACTGGACCAGGAAGAGGGCGATCAGAATGCCCGCCGCCAGCGGCAGGATGAAGGGATCCAGCTCGCCGTTCAGGCCGGGCGCGTCCTTCAGACCCTCGATCGCGGACAGAACGGAGATGGCGGGGGTAATGACCCCGTCGCTGTAGAACAGCGCCGCGCCGCAGACACCGAGAATGAACAGCCAGGCGCTGCGTCGGCCGACCGCGTGCTGGGCCAGGGCCATCAGCGACAGGGTGCCGCCCTCGCCCTTGTTGTCGGCGCGCATCAGGAACATGACGTATTTGAACGTCACCACGATCATCAGGGCCCAGAAGGCCAGGGAGACCACGCCGATGACGGCCAGGTCGCCGCCGACGCCCTTCTGGGCGTGGCCGATGGCCTCGCGCAGGGCGTAGATCGGGCTGGTGCCGATGTCGCCGAAGACCACCCCGATAGCGCCGAGGATCAGGGCGCGATGGGTCGCCTTGCCGTGACCTTTCGGAGACGGACTCTGGGCGTGCGGTTTTTCGGAAGCGTTTGCGGCGGACGTCTCAGCGTCGCCGCGGGGCGTGTCCCCGGCCATTCTTATCCTCCGGGTCGCGCGGAAGGCGCGCCCATCAAGAGCGGCGGGCCTTTAGACCCTTTCCGTCAGCGGTTCAATCGGCCCTCGGTTCCGCCCGTCGGGCCGCGGAAAGAATGCGGCGGTCCGTCTTGGCCTGAACCAGGACTACGACATTGTCTTCAGAGGCGGAATCGGCGGGAAGGGCGAACAGCACGGGGCGTCCGGTCCAGTCGCCGAGACGGCGCACCTCGCGCACCACATTGACGTGGCGCACCACCTGACCGCGGTTGTCGCCCTGTCTGACCTCGACGGTCTGAAGACCGGGGCGATAGATCACCGCCGTCACCTCGGCGCCGCCGCGCGGCGGGCGGCCCGAACCCACGCCGACCCGGTCGCCGGTCTCGCGGAACTCGATCTCGGGCGGCCACGGACGGGCGGCGGCCTCGGCGTCGATGGCGGCCTGAAGTTCGGGCGGGCGAGCGCCGGACAGCTGCCGACGGCCGTCCACCACCACCTGGGGGGTCGAGACGTTCCTCAGCTTCAGCGCCTGACGATAGACCTGCTGGCGGGCGGCGAACTCGGGCTTGGCGAAGGTGTCGGGCCAACCCAGATAGTCCCAGTAGTCGACCGCATAGGTCAGGGCGATGACCCCCGGCTCGTTGGCCACCGCCTCCAGGGTGCGGTTGGCGTCGGGACAGCCGGAACAGCCCTGGGCCGTGAACAGTTCGACCACCACCGGCTGGACGGAGGCGTCGCGGTCGCGCTGAGGCGGCGCGGCGGCGGCCGTCAGCAGGCCGATCCCCGCCAGCGCCGCCGCGATCATCCCGGTCCTGATGCCCCGTGCCGTCATCCAGCGATCCTAGCCCCTCGATCCATCCGCGCCGCTCATAAAACCGTGAAGGGCATTATCCTTGGCCTATCGCGCTTCGCGCTACTTGAGGCCGCGCTCAAGCAGGCCGAAGGCCGTTAGCGCACCAGGAATGCCCTCAGTCCATCAACTGCTGGCTGAGATAGACATAGTGGCGGGCCCAGCGGCGGGCGTTGGCGACCGGGTCGGCGTCGTTGGAGTGACCGCCGGCCGTGTCCTCGTAATAGAGGTGGTCGTGGCCCTGATCGCCCAGGCGCGCCGCGAACTTGCGGGCGTGGCCGGGGTGGACCCGGTCGTCGCGCGTGTTCGTCGTGATATAGACGCGCGGATATTTCACCTCGGGCCGCAACTGCTGATAGGCCGAGTAGCGGGCGATGAATTCGGCGTCGGCGGGGATGCGCGGGTCGCCGTATTCGCCGATCCACGAGGCGCCGGCGGGCAGGTCCTGATAGCGCAGCATGTCGATCAGCGGGCTCTCGATCACCGCCGCGTTGAACAGTTCCGGGTGCTGGGTGATCGACACCGAGGTCAGCACCCCGCCGTTGGAGCGGCCATAGATGCCCAGATGGCGCGGGCTGGTGATCTTGCGCTGCTCGAGATCACGGGCCACGGCGGCGAAGTCGTCAAAGGCGCGCTGACGGTTTTCGCGCAGGGCCGCCTGGTGCCAGGCCGGGCCGAACTCGCCGCCGCCGCGGATATTGGCCTGAACGAAGACGCCGCCGTTCTCGAGCCAAAGCTTGCCCATCTCGGGCTTGTAGGCCGGGGTCAGACTGACCTGGAAACCGCCGTAGCCAAGCATGACGGTGGGGTTCGATCCGTCCAGCTTCATCTCGCGCGGGCGGGTGATGAAGTAGGGGATCTTGGTTCCGTCGGTCGAGGTCGCCTCAAACTGTTCGACCACATGGGTCGAGGCGTCGAACTTGGCCGGGGCCGATTTCAGTTCGGTCAGGGCGGCGGTCGAGACGTCGGCCAGGCTGAGGGTCGGCGGCGTCAGGAAGCCCTGGGTCGAGACGAAGACCTGACCCTTGGCCTTGGAGCTGTCGCCAAGGCCCACGGCGCTGTTGGCGGGGACGGCGATATCGGTGGCGGTCCAACCGTTCGCCGTCGGGGTGAAGCGCTTCAGCCTGCCGACGACGTTGTCAGCGATCACCGCCACGATGCTGTCGGAGAAAACGGTCACGCTTTGCAGCGACTGACGCGGCGTCGGCGTGAAGATGGTCGCCGCTTCGCGCCCGATACGAACGTCCTGACGACCCTCGCCCAGCGCGCCGAGCGGCAGGGACAGCAGCGAACCGGCCGCATAGTCCTGACCGTCGAAGCGCCACGCCTGATCCGGCGAGAAGACCAGATTACCGCCCATGACGCCTTCGACGGCGACGCGTTCGGGCAGGTTCAGCTTTTGCGGCTTGCCGTCGGCGCCCAGCGCCCACGTCTCAGAACGGAAAGTATCCAGCGGGCGGCTGAACAGGACGGCCTCGACCGCGCCGGCCTTGTCGCGGAAGACCCTGGGCGAGACGCCGTAGCCGCCGTCGGACTGCTGGCCGCGATAGACCTCGGTCGCGTGGGCCAGCGGGTGGCCGCGCGTCAGGGATTTGACGATGAAGGGATAGCCCGACTCGGTCATCGTGCCGGGACCGAAGTCGGTGGCCACCAGAAGCGTGTCGCGGTCCAGCCAACTGATGCGGTGCTTGCCCTCGGGCAGGACGAAGCCGCCATCGACGAAGGTTTTCGTCGTCAGGTCGAACTCGCGCACGACCACGGCGTCCTTGCCGCCGTCCGACAGGTTGATCAGGCAGCGGGTCTCGTCCGGGGCCAGGCAGTTGGCGCCCTTGAACACCCAGTCGCGGCCTTCGGCCTTGGCCAGGGCGTCGATGTCGAGCAGCGTCTCCCACTGCGGCGCGGCGGTGCGATAGCTCTCCAGAGTCGTGCGGCGCCAGACGCCCTTGGGATTGGCGGCGTCCTGCCAGAAATTGCCCAGACCGTCGCCGAGGAAGCTGGGCGCGGGGATGCGGTCGGTGGCGGTCAGGATGGCCTCGGCCTGCTGGCGGAAGCCCTCATAGCGACGGTCGCCGGTCAGGGCGGAAAGCGCCTTCTGGTTCGATGCGGCGACGAAGGCTGTAGCCTCGGCCCCGTCCACCTCCTCCAGCGCCAGGTGATCGTCGGCGGCCTTGACCCCCTCGGGCGACAGGTCACGAGGGAAGTGCGGCGGCGGAGCGGTGGCAGCGACGGCGGCCGGATCGACCGGCGCCAGGGCCAGGGCCGGACCGGCGGCGAGGATCAGCACTGGCAGGGCGGCGGACAGGAACAGATGACGCATGAAGACAAACTCCGCTTTCGAAATCCTCCCCTGCGTCAGCGGGGGAGGGGGACCGCCGTCAGGCGGTGGAGGGGGCGGAACCAGCTTCGGCGTGCGGGGTCGCCCCCTCCACCATTTCGTGGTCCCCCTCCCCCGTTCGCCAAGGCTCACAGGGGAGGATCAGATACCGCTTACTGCTTCGCCGGCTGGTCCATCAGGCGACGGGTCAGATAGGTGTATTCCAGCGCGAGGCGGCGGCCCGTTTCGCGCAGGTTAGCGCCGGCCGCGTGGCCGCCGTCGGTGTTCTCATAGAAGAGGACCGGATAGCCCAGTTCCTCCAGACGCGCCGCGGCCTTGCGGGCGTGACCCGGGTGGACGCGGTCGTCCTTGGTCGAGGTGTGGATGAAGACCTCGGGGTAGGGCTGGCCCGCCGCCAGGCGCTGATAGGGGGAATATTGTTCGATCCAGGCGCGCTGTTCCGGGATGTCCGGATTGCCGTACTCGGCGATCCACGAGGCGCCGGCCAGCAGCTTGTGGAAGCGCAGCATGTCGAACAGGGGCACCTGGATGACCGCGGCGTTGATCAGGTCCGGGCGCTGGGTCAGCATGGCCCCCATGAACAGGCCGCCCTGCGAGCCGCCCATGACGCCGAGGCGGGGCTGAGAGGTGATGTTGCGCGCGATCAGGTCCAGGGCCACCGCCTGGAAATCCTCGTGAGCGCGCTGGCGATTTTCCTGCAGGGCCGCGTCGTGCCAGTTGGGGCCGAACTCGCCGCCGCCGCGCGTATTGGCCACGACATAGACGCCGCCGCGCTCCAGCCACAGCTTGCCGACCGTCGGCGAATAGCCGGGCAGCAGCGAGTTCTGGAAGCCGCCATAGCCATAGAGCAGGGTCGGGTTGGAGCCGTCTGTCGCCATCGCGTCCTTATGCACGACGAAATAGGGGATCATCGTCCCGTCGGCCGAGCGGGCCTGGAACTGATCCACCGTCATGCCCGTGGCGTCGAACTTGGCCGGTAGCGACTTGACCACCGCCGCATCGCCCGTCGCCGCATCGGCCAGATAGAGGCTGGAGGGATTCAAATAGCCTGCAACAGTGACGAAGACCTTGTCGTCGCGGTCGCTGGTCGAGCCGACGCCGACGCTGACGTTCTGGGGCAGGTCCAGACGGGTGCGGGCCCATTCTCCCGAAGCGTTCGGTTCATAGACATAGACGGCGCCGCGCACGTTTTCGAACAGGGCCACGACCAGCTTGTTGCGGGTCGCCGAAATGGCCTCGACCGCCTCTCGCGCGCCGGGACGGATGACCAGTTGGGCCGGAGCCTTGGGATCGGCCAGCCAGGCCTGAAGGTTCCAGGCGATGACGTCGCCGGTCTTGAACTCCTGGCCCGACGGCGCGGTCCAGTTCTGTTTGACGGTCACGACCAGTTGGCCCTTGACCAGGGCGTCGATGTCCGACTTGGCCGGCAGCTCCAGCCTGGTGGTCGTGCCGTCGGCGTTCAGACGCCAGGTCTCGCCCTCGTAGAAATTGATGCCGCGGTGCAGCAGCACGGCCTGGGCGACGCCGTCCGCGTCGCGCAGCACCGAACCGGTGACCGAGACGTCGCTCTTCTGGCCGGCGAAGACTTCGCGAGCCTGATCCAGGGTCTGGCCGCGCTTCATCAGCCGCACGGTGCGCGCATAGCCCGAATCCGTCAGCGATCCGGCGCCGAAGTCGCGGAAGACCAGCAGGGTGTCCTTGTCGATCCAGCTGGCCCCGCCCTTGGATTCGGGCAGGCTGACGCCGCCCTCGACGAAGGACCTGGTCACGCTGTCGAACTCGCGGATCGTCACCGCGTCCTTGCCGCCGTCCGACAGAGAAATCAGGCAGAGGCGCTCGTCCGGGGCCAGGCAGGTCGCGCCCTTGTAGACCCAGTTCTTGCCCTCGGCCGCCGACAGGGCGTCGATGTCGAGGATGGTCTCCCACTGCGGCGCGTTGCTGCGATAGCTGTCCAGCGTGGTGCGGCGCCAGACGCCGCGCACATGGTCGGCGTCCTGCCAGAAGTTGTCGACATGGCCGTCACGGGTGAAGCCGGGCGAGGGGATGCGGTCGCGCGACTGGACGATGTCCAGCGCCTGCTGGTGCAGGGTCTCGTAGCGCGGGTCGCCTTGCAACACGCCCAGCGAGGTCTGGTTGTGGGCCTTGACCCAGTCCATGGCCCGCGCGCCGTCGACTTCTTCCAGCCACAGATAGGGGTCGGTCGCGTCGCTGGTCGCAAAGCCGGGCGCGGTCGAGGCGGCGGCGGGCGTGTCGGACGAATGGGCCATGGCGACGGGAGCGGCTCCGGCGGCGAGAAGAAGGGCGGCGGCGGACGCCAGCGAACGGATCATGATGCAGTCCCCAACATGAATTTGCCGGCACCTTGGCGAGAGGGAAGGGCGGCGACAAGCGTTTGTAATCTTACAAGCCTGTCATCTTTCGTCGCGGGCGGGGCCGCCGCACCCTCAATCGCCGTCGTCAGGGATACACAGGATCTGGCCGCAGGCCTTGCAGTGGACGGCGTCGGGGTCGTGTTTCTGCAGGCCGCATTCGTCGCAGGGGAACTTCACCTTGTGCGGCCGGATCAGGGTCTGGGCCAGGCGGATGAAGAGGGTGATCCCGACCAGCATGACGACGATGGAGACGACCCGCCCCCAGTTGCCGGGCAGGGTGATGTCGCCGAACCCGGTCGTCGTCAGCGTCGCCACCGTGAAATAGAGCGCGTCGAGATAGCCGTTGATGTGTTCGGCCCGGCCCCGGAAGGCGGCATAGACAAACCCCGTCACCACGAAGACGAAGGTGACCAGGGCGGCCAGGGCGCGGGTGATCTCCTCTACCCGCGTGTCGTCGTAGCGCCGCCCGACCGTGCGCCACAAGAACTCTGAGTTGAGCAGGGTCCACAGCCGCAGCATCCGCAGGAAGCCGAGGTTGGCCAGCCAGGTCGGAAACAGCAGGGTCGCCAGCACGAACAGATCGACCCAGACGATGGGCCGCTTCAGCCAGTCCTTGATGTCGGAATAGGCGTAGGCCCGCGCTGCCAGGTCCAGCCCCAGAACGGCGGCGATTAGATAGTCCAAGACATAGAAGGCCCAGCCCGCCTCCTTGAGGATCGGCGCGGCCAGGAAAAAGCCGATGATGGCCAGATCGACGACGATGACCGTCAGCCGGAACCTGACCGCCGCCGGCTGGGTGCCGTGATAGAGGTAACGCAGCCGCGCCTTCAGTCGCAGACCTTCATGATGGCCGGTGTCGCTGTGTTCAGACGTCATCGGGGCCAGCGATACATGAAAGCCGGAAAAATCCTATATGAAGGCGGTCATGACCCACGCCCGCCCCTACATCCGCATGAACGGCGCCGGAAACGCCTTCATCGTCGTCCAGGCCTTCGAGGAACCCTTTCATCCGACCGAGGCCGAGGTGCGCGCCTTGGCCGATCCTGCCTCGGGCGCAGGCGGCTTCGATCAGTTGATCGGCGTCGAGCCGTCCGAGACGGCGGACGCCTTCATGCGGGTGTGGAACGCCGACGGGTCGATGGTTCAGACCTGCGGCAACGCCCTGCGCTGCGTCGGCTGGCTGCTGCTGGAGGCGACCGACAAGGAGGAGGTGGTCATCGACACCCTGGCCGGGCCGACGACGGCGAGGCGGGCGGGCGATCATCAGGTCACCGTGGACATGGGCGCGCCGCGTCTGGACTGGACCGAGGTGCCGCTGGCCGAAGAGATGGACACGCGCGGCATCGAGCTTCAGGTCGGGCCGATTGACGCCCCCGTCCTGCACACGCCCGGCGCCGTCTCGATGGGCAATCCTCACGTCGTCTTCTTCACCGACCGACAGGACGACGCCTTCGTGCGCGGCTCGGGCTCGCTGGTCGAACACCACCCGCTGTTCCCGGAAGGGGTCAACGTCGGCTTCGCCAACGTCATCGACCGCGAGCACATCCGGCTGCGGGTCTGGGAGCGCGGCGCCGGCCTGACCCTGGCCTGCGGCACCGGCGCCTGCGCGGCCCTGGTGGCCACGGCGCGGCGCGGCCTGACCGACCGCAAGGCGACCGTGGCCGTCGACGGCGGCGAGTTGACCATCGACTGGGACGAGGCGACGGGCCATGTCTTCATGACCGGCCCGGTCGAAGTCGAGCGCACGGGGCTTTTGCCACAGGGTTGAGCAATCGGTCCTGATCGCCTCCTTGACGCGGCGTCAACGGTTGTCCCCGCCGGCCCCAGGATCTAGGAACAGAGCGCGCCTGCCCTTCCCGAGATCGAAATGCCCGAATTGACCGATAAACAGACCTTCTCCGACGACGACGCTCTGGAGTTCCACTCCGTACCGACGCCGGGCAAGATCTCCATGGCCCCGACCAAGCCGATGGCGACCCAGCGCGACCTGTCGCTGGCCTATTCGCCGGGCGTGGCCGTGCCGGTCCTGGCCATCGCCGCAGATCCGGACAAGGCCTACGACTATACCTCCAAGGGCAATCTGGTCGCCGTCATCTCCAACGGCACCGCCATCCTCGGCCTGGGCAACCTCGGTCACATGGCGTCCAAGCCGGTGATGGAAGGCAAGTCGGTCCTGTTCAAACGCTTCGCCGACGTCGACAGCTTCGACGTCGAGGTGAAGACCACCGACCCGGACGAGTTCGTCACCGTGGTCAAGAACATCGGCGACACCTGGGGCGGCATCAACCTGGAGGACATCAAGTCCCCGGAATGCTTCGAGATCGAAGCTCAGTTGCAGGACCTGCTGGACATCCCGGTCTTCCACGACGACCAGCACGGCACGGCCATCATCTCGACCGCCGCCCTGATCAACGCCTGCCACGTGGCCGGCAAGAAGCTGGAAGACGTCAAGCTCGTCCTGTCGGGCGCCGGCGCGGCGGGCCTGTCGTCCATCGCCCTGATGAAGGCCGCAGGCGTCAAGCCCGAGAACACCGTCATCTGCGACCGCGAGGGCGTGATCTATCACGGCCGCGCCAACGTCTCGCAATGGCAGGCCGCGCACGCCACCGACACGCCGCTGCGCACCCTGGCCGAGGCCATGGTCGGGGCCGACGTGGTGCTGGGCCTGTCCGCCAAGGGCGCGATTTCGAAGGAAATGGTCGCCTCCATGGCGCCCAATCCGATCATCTTCGCCATGGCCAACCCCGACCCGGAAATCACCCCGGAAGACGTCAAGTCGGTGCGTTCCGACGCCATCATCGCCACCGGCCGCTCGGACTATGTCAACCAGGTCAACAACGTGCTGGCCTTCCCCTACCTGTTCCGCGGCGCGCTCGACGTGCGCGCGCGCCGGATCAACCACGAGATGAAGATCGCCTGCGCCCATGCCCTGGCGGCGCTGGCGCGTGAAGACGTGCCGGACGAGGTCGCCGCCGCCTATCGCGGCCGTAAGCTGAAGTTCGGCCCCGAATACATCATCCCGACCCCGTTCGACCCGCGCCTGATCTGGTACATCCCGCCCTTCATCGCCCAGACGGCGATGGACACGGGCGTGGCGCGCAAGCCGATCGAGGACATGGAGGCCTATCGCATCTCGCTGAAGCAGCGGGTCGATCCGTCCGCCGCCCTGATGCAGAAGATCTCCTCGGCCGTGCGCTCGGGACCGCAGCAGCGCGTCGTCTTCGCCGAGGGCGAGGAACAGTCGGTCATCCGCGCCGCCTGGGCCTTCAAACAGGCCGAACTGGGCACGCCCATCCTGGTCGGCCGCGAGGACCTGATCCGTCAGAACGCCGCCGAAGCCGGTCTGAATTTCGACGACCTGGGCATCGAGATCGTCAACGCCCGCACCTCGGGTCGCAACGTCGAATACACCGACTGGCTGTACGAGCGCCTAAACCGCCGCGGCTATCTGCGTCGCGACGTGCAGCGCATGATCAATCAGGACCGCAACTATTTCGGCGCCACCATGATCGCGCGCGGTCAGGCCGACTGCATGGTCACCGGCGTGACCCGCAATTTCAACATGGCGCTGAAGGAGGTCCGCCGCGTCCTAGACGTCAAGGACCGGATGATCGGCCTGTCGATCCTGCTGGCCAAGGGCCGCACCCTGTTCGTAGCCGACACCTCGATCCACGAACTGCCCAACGCCGCCGAACTGGCCGAGATCGCCATCAAGGCCGCCGCCACGGTCAAGAAGCTGGGCCGCAAGCCCCGCGTCGCCTTCCTCTCCTACTCGACCTTCGGCGATCCCCCCGGTGATCGCGGCGAGAAGGTGCGCGAGGCCATCCGCATCCTGGACGGCATGGACGTGGACTTCGAGTACGAAGGCGAAATGCCGCCCGAACTGGCGCTGAATCCCGAGGCGCGGGCCAACTATCCCTTCATGCGCCTGACCGGCGACGCCAACGTTCTGGTCATGCCGGCCATCCATTCGGCCGCCATTTCGACCCGTCTGGTGCAGTCGCTGGGCGGCGCCACCGTGATCGGCCCGCTGCTGGTCGGCCTGGAGAAGTCGGTGCAGATCGTGCCGCTGGGCGCCTCGGTCAGCGAGATCATCACCGCCGCTACCTTCGCCGCCTATGGCGAGGGCGTGGCGGTCGAAGACTGACCGACGCGGTTTGAGCGCTGAACTATTCGGATGGGGCGGCTTCGGTCGCCCCATTTGCGTTTGCGTTTCGGGCCTGGAGCGCCGTCTGCTTGGCGGCGACGACGAAGGCCAGAATGATTGCAAAGGCGCCGATCGCTGTCGAATAGAGGAAGAAGACGACATAGCCGGCCCCCAGGGCCGCCGGCGTCACGCCGCTGGTCGCCGCCCCCTGGACCAGAGACCCGGCGGGCAGACGCGCAAACAGGGTCTTCAGCGGCGCGAAGAGGCCGCCCGCCTCCGCCGCCCTTGCCGAAGCTTCGACGATCCGCCCCGACTGCGAGGCGATCAGCTTGCCCGGCAGGGCGTACAGCGAACTGAACAGGGCGTACTGGGTCGCGGTGAAGCCGATGCTGGTCAGGCTGGACATATAGGCGATCAGGGCCGTGCCGGCGTAGCCGGTGGCCAGGTTGTCCACGCCGATGGCCACAAACAGGGCGCTGATATCCGGTCCCTGGGTCGCCAGCCAAGCGAAGACCAGGTTGGACACCGGGCTCATGAAGGCGCCGATGACCATGGTGCGGATCAGACCCAGACGCGCCACCGACCAGCCGCCGACAAAGACGCCCAGGGTCGTAGCGACGACGCCGAAGACCTTCCGTACCTCGGCCAGTTCGGTCTTGGTGAACCCCAGATCCAGATAGAAGGGGTTCATGATGTTGAGCACGAAATCGGCCAGCCGATAGACGCAGATCAGCGCGAGGATCAGCGTCGCCACCCCGGCGAAGCGTTTGTAGAAATCCTTCAGCGGCTCGCCGAACGACCCCGCCAGATAGGCTCCGGGCCGCGTCCGAACCCGGGGGATCGGCCAGCAGGCGAGTACCAGAAGGCCCAGGCCGCCGAACACCGACACCACCTGCAGATAGACGCCTTCGGGCTTGGCGGCCCAGGCCTCGCTGATCGCCGCCTGGCCCTCGGGCGACAGGCCGAACAGGCCGAGCAGGCCGTTCAGCGGCCCGGTCTGGCCGCTGAGGCCCGATCCCATGATCAAGGCTGCAATGGCGATGATCGCCAGTCGCGCGATCCATTCGACGATCTCAAGCCGGGGCCGCGACGGCACGTCGGCGACCGGGATCGGCCGGATCGCATGGGCCTTCTCGCGCGGCGCGAACAGAACCCCGATGACGCCGAACGCCATCAGTCCCGCCATGACGGCGTAGGACAGGTTCCAGTTATAGAGGTCAGCCAGGACCAGAGGCACCGCGCCAGCCACGATCTGGGCGACGCGGTAGCCCATCTGATAGGCGGCGGCCATGGCCCCGTGGCGGCTGTCGTCAGCCGCCTCGATCCGCCAGGCGTCGATGACGATATCCTGGGTCGCGCCGAAGAAGCCCACCAGGACCGCGAAGGCCGCGACCTGCATCAGCGACGTCGCCGGGTTCAGGCCCGAGATCGACCACAGGCCGAAGATCACCACCGCCTGGGTCACCAGCATCCAGGACCGGCGATGGCCCAGATACTTCGTCAGGATCGGAATTCTGGTCCGATCGATCAGCGGCGCCCAAACGAATTTCAGCGAATAGGAAATCGTGGCTAGGGCAAAGAAGCCGATCACCGACAAGGACAGGCCGCTCTCGCGCAGCCAGGCCGACAGGGTGTCAAAGATCAGCAGATTGGGCAGGCCCGCCGAAAAGCCGAGCAGCAGCATGACGAAGACGCGCCGTTCGCCATAGACGGCCAACCCGGCCAGCCCCTTGGCGGGCGCAGCGGCGGGCGTCTTGGGATCAAGCATGCGGTTCTCCGGCGGACGCCGCCGGAAACGGGCGGTCGTGGTTACTGAGCTCCGACCTTGGCGCGGTTGCCGACGTTCGTCCAGCGGGTCAGGGCGGCGCGCAGGCCGTCGACCTCCAGCGGCTTGGTCAGATGATCGTTCATCCCCGCTTCCAGACAGGCGATCCGGTCCTCGGCGAAGGCGTTGGCGGTCAGGGCGATGATCGGCGTCCGGTCGCCGCGCGCCCGCAGGGCCCGGGCCGCGCCCGGCCCGTCCAGCCGCGGCATCCGCATGTCCATGAAGATCAAGTCGAAACGGGCGTCCTTCAGGGTCTCCAAGGCTTCAACCCCATCCGCCGCGGTCTGCACCACGCAACCTTCGCGGCGCAGCAGGGTCCGGGCCAGAAGGGCGCCGACCGGATTGTCCTCGACCAGCAGCACCCGCACCCCCCTGAAGGCCACGGGCGCGACGCGGTCGTCGTCCTGCCCCCGGCCGACCGCGACGCTCAACCCCTTGCGGCGGCCCGCCGCCGCCTGCACCCGCTCAGCCAGGGAGGCCCGGCGAAGCGGCTTGATCAGATAGCCGTGGAACCCCGCCGCCCGATAGCGGTCGATCAGTTCGCGTTCGCTGGGCTTGAGCAGGACGATGGCCTCGCCCTGCGCCGGCTTGACGGCCAGCACGCCGTCCTCGGTCGCGGCGTGGTCGATCAGCGTCACCCCCGCCTGGCGCGCGACGCGACCGCCGGAGGCCTCGATCTGGGCCGTGGCCGCCTGGCGCACGAAATGATCAGGCGTGCGCACCGCCACGACCACGCCGTCCAGCGGACGGGCGCGCGGCGCGGTGTCCGCGATCGGGAAGGGGGCTTCAAAACGGAAACGGGCGCCGGGGCCGTCAGGCCGGTCGGACACCGTCACGGCGCCGTCCATGGCCTGGGCCAGACGCCGGACCACGGCCAGACCCAGACCGGCACCGTCGAAACGCGCGGCGTCCGAAGCGTCGGCGTGGCCGAACTCGTCGAAGATGCGCCCGCGCGCCTCTTCCGGCACGCCGGGGCCGGTGTCGTCGACAACGAAGGCCAGGCGCGGTCGCGCGGCGGTTCCGCCCGCGCGTTCGACCGTCAGGCGGACCCCGCCCCGGTCGGTGAATTTCACGGCATTGCCCGCCAGATTGAACAGGACCTGACGCAGACGGCCTTCGTCGGCGATGATGTCGGACGCGTCGGCGGCGACGGACCAGGCGATCTCCAGCCCCTTGTCGTGAGCCTTGGGGCTGAGCAGTTCGGCCACGCCGCGCGTCAGGCCTTCCAGATCGACGGGGGAGGCGTCGAACTCCAGCGCTCCGGCTTCCAGTCGGGCGAAGTCCAGCAGGTCGTTGACCAGGCCCAGCAGGTGTTCGGCCGACTTCTGCGCCGCCTCGGCGTAGGCGCGCTGGGCGCCGTCCAGCCTGGTGCGCGACAGCAGGCCCAGCATGCCGATCACCCCGTTGAGGGGGGTGCGCATCTCATGGCTCATCAGCCGCAGGAATTGCTGCTCCGGCGCGGCGGCGGGCGTGATTTCGGTCGGTGCGTGCGTTCTGCGTGCCTGTCCCATGGCGGCGATCCTAGCGCCCAAGGGTTAAGCGTGGCCGAATGAGGATTTCTGGCTTCAGAAGGCGGGCGTCTCGCTGCGGTGCGCGGTCTGACGATCGAAATCGCCCTGGGCGCCGACGGTCGTACGGCGATACATCAGAGCCTCGGCGACGTGGCGGCGCATCACCCCGGTGGAACCGTCCAGATCGGCGATGGTGCGCGCCAGCCGCAGGGTCCGGGTCCAGCCGCGCGCGGTCAGCCCGCCAGCCTCGCCCGCCCGCATCAGCAGGGCCCGCCCCGCATCGTCCGGCGTGGCGAACCGGTCCAGGGTCTCGCCCGAGGCGCGGGCGTTGATGCCCTGATCGCGCGCCTTGTCGGGATCAAAGCCGGCCGCGCGGACGCGCTCTTCCTGCTGGGCGCGGGCCGTCGCCACGCGGATCGCGGCCTCGGCCGTGCCTTCGGCGGGAGGCGGCAGGGCCATGTCGGCGGCGGTCACCGGCGGGGTCTCGACCGTCAGGTCGATGCGGTCGAACATCGGGCCGGAGATGCGGTTCTGATAGTCGCGCTGACACCGAGGCGCCTTGCCGCAGGCGCCGCGCCCCGATCCGCCGAGGCCGCAGCGGCAGGGGTTCATGGCCGCCACCAACTGGAACCGCGCCGGATAGCGGACATGAGCGTTGGCCCGCGCCACCACGATCTCGCCCGTCTCCAGCGGCTGACGCAGGCTGTCCAGCGCCTGGGCCGAATATTCCGGCAGTTCGTCGAGGAAGAGGACGCCGTTGTGCGCCAGCGAGGCCTCGCCCGGTTTGGCCCGCAAGCCCCCGCCGGTCAGCGCCGCCATCGACGCCGAATGGTGCGGCGAGCGGAAGGGCCGGTCGCGGGTCAGGGCGCCGCGCTGGATCAGGCCGGCCACCGACCAGACCATCGACGTCTCCAGCAGTTCCTGCGGCGTCAGCGGCGGCAGCAGGCCCGGCAGGCGCTGGGCCATCATCGACTTGCCCGAGCCGGGCGGGCCGATGAACAGCAGGTTGTGGCCGCCCGCCGCCGCGATCTCCAGCGCCCGCTTGGCGCTTTCCTGGCCCTTGACCTCGCGCAGGTCGGGCACGGCGCCGCCTGCCGTCACCGGGCCGGGCTCGGGCGCGCGCAGCACCTGGGTTCCGCGGAAATGATTGATCAAGCCGATCAGGGAGCGGGGCGCCAGGATAGCCGTGTCGCCGGCCCAGGCGGCTTCCGGCCCGTTGGCTTCAGGGCAGATCAGGCCCAGTCCCATGGCCCCGGCCGCCATCGCGGCGGGCAGGGTTCCGCCCACCGCCGCGATCTGGCCGTCCAGCCCCAGTTCGCCGACCGCCGCCCAGCCGTCCAGGGCGTCGGGCGCGATCACCCCCATGGAGGCCAGTAGGGCCAGGGCGATAGGCAGATCGAAATGGCTGCCCTCCTTGGGCAGGTCGGCGGGCGCCAGATTGGCGATGACCTTCTTGGGCGGCAGGGCCAGGCCGATGCCGGCGAAGGCCCCGCGCACCCGCTCGCGGCTCTCGGCCACCGCCTTGTCCGGCAGGCCGACGATGGCGAAGGCCCCGGCGGGCGTCGCCACCTGCTGCACCTCGACGTCGACCCGTCGCGCCTCGACCCCGTCGAAGGCGACCGTCACCACCCGCGCGACCATGCGTTCTCTCCCTCTGCCCGAAGGAGAACAAATCACGAACCATCGTCCACTGCAAGAGCAGCGTTACGGCAGGCTTGAGCGCCTAGGCGGCCTCGCGCTTCTTGCGCTCGATCACGTCCCACATCAGGGCCGTCGCATCCACGCCCGAGAACTTCAGCAACTGCTGGGCGCCGGTGGGGGAGGTGACGTTGATCTCGGTCAGATAGTCGCCGATCACGTCGATGCCGACGAAGACCAGGCCGCGTTCCTTCAGATAGGGGCCGATGGCGGCACAGATCTCGAGGTCGCGGAGGGTCAGTTCAACCGGCGCCGCCGTGCCGCCGACGCGCAGGTTGGAGCGCACCTGATCCTTGGCCGGGATGCGGTTGATGGCGCCGACCGGCGCGCCGTCGATCAGGATGATGCGCTTGTCGCCCGCCGCGACGGCCGGGATGAATTTCTGGATCACCAGCGGATCGCGCGACCCGGCGGCGTGGATCTCGATCAGGGCTTCCAGGTTGGGATCGTCGGCCTTGAGCCGCACCACGCCCGAGCCGGCGGCGCCGTGCAGGGGCTTGAGCACCACGTCGCCGTGGCGGCGGTGGAAGTCGACCAGGGCCACCGGGTCCGACGACACCAGGGTCGGCGGCTGCAGGCCGGGGAAGAGGGTGGCGATCAACTTCTCGGGCGCCGAGCGCACCTCGGCCGGATTGTTGACCACCAGGGTCTTCGGATGCACCCGCTCCAGAAGATAGGTGGCGGTGACATAGGCCATGTCGAAGGGCGGGTCCTGACGCATCAGGATGACATCCACGTCCTCGGCGAGGTCGAGGACGACCTCGGGGCCGAAGTCGGCGTGCTCGCCCTGGACCGTGTTCACCGTCACCGGCCGGGCGCGGCAGAACAGGCGGCCGTCTTCCAGCGCCAGGGTGCGGAAGTCGTAGATCCACAGCTGGTAGCCGCGCGCCTGACCCGACAGGGCCATCAGGAAGGTGGTGTCGGACTCGACGTTCACCGCCTCGAGCGGATCCATCTGGATGGCGACCTTGAGCATGATGTCCTTTCGCGACGTCAGAGCGTTGCAGATGCGCGGCGACAGGCCCTGACGCAAGGGCGCGCCCGGTCTTTCCCGCCGACCTGCCTTCTCAGCCGTCTCAGTTCAACCGCAACCGCATCCGGTCCATGCCGGCGCGATGGGCGTCCGCCGGATCGCCCAGAAGGCGCGCCCGCGACAGGGCCTCCAGCGCGCCGGTCAGAGCGCCCTGCTTCTCGCGCGCGGCGGCGACGTCCAGCCAGGGCCGGTGATCCTCGGGGTCCAGCAGGGCGCGCCGCAACGCCGAACGTTCGGCCCCTTCGTAGTCCTCAATGCTCAGCGCTCGGACGAACAGGATGTTCTGCAACCGGATCAGGGCCTGACGGTCGCTGACCGGGGCCATCAGCAGGTCCAGTCGGTCGGCCACGTGCGGCGTCAGCCCCGCCAGCAACGCCCGTCGCGTCAACTCGCTAGGCAGGACCAGGCGTCCCTGGCTGAAGGGGTCCAGCGCCACCGGCCCCTCGGGCGTTTCGACCCGCAGCAGGACGTGGCCGGGGAAGTCCACCGCCGCCGCCTTCAGCCCCGCGCGCCGCGCGGCGTCGAGATAAAAGACCACCAGGGCCGCCGACAGACCGCGCCGCCGCTCGGCCACGTCGATGACGTCGGTGTTGGCCGGATGCTCGTGGTTCAAGAGGTCGCCGTTCAGCCGCAGGTCCGACGCCATGGTCTCGGCCAGGGCGTCGTCCGGGCTTTCATTGGCCCCCCGCTCCCGGACCCTCTGAGCGGCCTGGTCGGCCAGCAGGCGGACGGGCTCGGGATCGCGGAACGGATAGTCGTGAATGGCGCAGGCGATAGCGCATTCGAGCAGCGGAAAGCTGTCGTCCTCGGCGGTTCCCGCCTGGGTCAGAATGATCTCCGCTTCCTCGCGGGTCACGTGATGTCCGTTCCTGTCGTCGTCACTGCGCGAAGATGACGCGGAAATCGTCCGGGAGCCAGCGCCACCATATCAATCCGCAGGATCAGCCCCCGCAGCGAGGGGCGGCTACGGGCTAAGGCCAGCCCGGCGGCGACCAGGCGACCGTGCTGTTCCGGCCCGAGCGCCAGGATGGCCGCGTCGATCGTGCGGCGTCTTTTGACCTCGACCACCGCCAGGGTGCGGCCGCGTTTCGCCAGGATGTCGATCTCGCCGCCCCGGCCCTTCAGGCGAAAGGCCAGGATCTGATAGCCCTTGAGCATCAGCCACAAGGCGGCGGTCCATTCGGCGCCGTGGCCCTCGCGATGCGACCGCCCGCCCAGCGCCTGACGCCAGCCCGATTTGGGCCGAGGCGGCGACGGCGGGGGCCGCAGGCGGGGCTTCACCCCCGGCCCTGCATTTCCAGCGCCCGCTTGTAGAGGGGCTTTCTGGGCAGGTTGAGCGCCTTGGACACCTCGGCGGCGGCCTCGCCGGGCGGCAGGCGGGTCATGGCCTCGGTCAGGGCCGCGTCGGCGTCGGCGGCGCTGGCGACCTCGGCCTCGCCGGGGCCGATGACGATGACGATCTCGCCCTTGGGCGCGTCGCAGCGCGGGTTGACGGCCAGTTCGGCCAGGGTGCCGCGCACGGCCTCCTCATAGAGCTTGGTCAGTTCGCGGGTGACGGCGGCGGGGCGGTCGCCCAACACCTCGGCCATGTCGGTCAGGCTGTCCTTCAGACGCGGACCGCTCTCGAAGAAGACCAGGGTCTGACGCCCGGTGCGCAGTTCCTCCAGCATGGTCTTTCGCGCCCCCGACTTGGGCGGCAGGAAGCCGGCGAACATCACTCGGTCGGCGGGCTGGCCCGCCAGGCACAGGGCGGCCAGCAGGCTGGAGGCGCCGGGGATGGGGTGGACCGGCAGGCCCTCGGCGATGACGGCGCGGGCCACGACATAGCCGGGGTCCGACACCAGGGGCGTGCCGGCGTCGGAGACCAGGGCCACCACCTCGCCGGCCTTCAGCCGCTCGATGGCGATCTCGGCGGCGCGCGCCGAGGCGTGGTCATCGCAGCGTTCCAGCTTGGCCTTCAAGCCATAGGCGGTCAGCAGCTTGGCCGTGACGCGGGTGTCCTCGGCCAGGACCAGGTCGGCGGCGGCCAGAACATCCAGAGCGCGCAGGGTCATGTCCCGCAGATTGCCGATGGGCGTCGCCACCAGATAGAGGCCGGGCGCGACGGAGCGCGCGGGCGGGGCGGTCGGCGGGAAGAGCGAGGCGTCTGACATCGGCGGGACCCTGCCAGCCTGCGCCTTCCGGGTCTAGGCCGGGTGTCTAGGTCAGCAGGGCGCGCAGCACAGCGTCCAGCACCGGACGGCCGGTCGCCGTGGCGGCGACGCGACCCCCGTCAAACCGCAGGAAGCCGTCGGCGATCAGGTCAGCGAGCGCGCCAGCCTGATCCGACAGGCCGAGCGTCTTCAGGGTCGTCAGCGGCACGCCCTCGACGGTGCGCAGCCCCAGCAGGACAAGCTCCTCGGCGGCGCCCTGCGGATCCAGCGTCTCGCGCTCGGCCCAGGGCGTCCCGGCGGCGACGCCGGCGACATAGTCGGCGATGCGGCGATGGGCGACCGTGGCGGTGCGGCCCCCGGCCAGGGTCAGCCGCCCGTGGGCCCCGGGGCCCAGACCCAGATAGTCGCCGCCGCGCCAGACATGCAGGTTGTGACTTGAGCGGGCGGCGACGTCGCGCGCGTGGTTGGACACCTCATAGGCCTCGAACCCGGCGGACTCGAGCACAGTCTGGGTGGCTTCATAGAGGGCAGCGGCCAGATCCGCGTCGGGCGGGGTCAGCGCACCCCGCGCCAAGGCCCGGCCAAAGGCCGTCGTCGGCTCTATGGTCAGTTGATAGGGCGAGACGTGTTCGAAGCCGAGGTCCAGCGCCGTGGTCAGTTCCGCCGTCCAGTCGGCCACGGATTGCCCCGGCCGGGCGTAGATCAGGTCGATGGACAGACGCGGGAAGGCCTGGGCCGCCGTCTGAACCGCGCGCCGGGCCTCCGCCGCCGAATGGTCGCGGCCGAGAAACTTCAGCGCGGCGTCGTCGAACGACTGCACCCCCATCGACAGCCGGTTGATCCCCGCCTGGGCCAGGGCGGCGTAGCGGCCGGCCTCGGCGTCGGTGGGGTTGGCCTCCAGCGTGATCTCGATCTCGCCTTCGGGAGGGAACAGCGCCTTGGCTCGTTCGATCACCGCCGCCACGGCCTCGGGCGGCATCAGCGAAGGCGTGCCGCCGCCGAAGAAGATCGAGGCCAGGCGGCCCGGCCCGACCAGCCGTCCTTGCGCCTCCATGTCCGCCAGAATGGCCTGGACCAGCCCCGCCTGCTCCTCCACCCGCCCCCGGTCGCGCACGACGTTGAAGTCGCAGTAGGGACAGATGCGGGCGCAGTAGGGCCAGTGGACATAAAGCGCCACATCCTTGGGGGCCCTATCGCCGCCTTCGCGGAAGGCGGCTGCTTGAGGGACCAGCGTAGAGGGCGGGGCCTCAGTCAATCAGCGCCGCCTTGAGCCGGGCGAAGGCGAGGGCGCGGTGGCTGATCACGTCCTTCCGGGCCGGGTCCATCTCGCCGAACGTCAGGTCCGAGCCGTCGGGCTGGAAGATCGGATCATAGCCGAAGCCCCGGTCGCCGCGCGGCGGGAAGACCAGGTCCCCGTCGAGGCGGCCCTCGACCACCACGCAGGGGCCGTCGGGCCAGGCCACGGCGAGGGCCGAGGTGAACCAGGCGCGGCGATCGGTCGAGCCGATCTCCTCCAGCCGTTCCTCGACCTTCTTCATAGCCAGGGCGAAATCCTTGCCCGGCCCCGCCCAGCGCGCCGAGAAGATGCCCGGCGCCCCGTCCAGGGCCGCGACCGACAGGCCGGAGTCGTCGGCCAGCGAGACCTCGCCCGAGGCCTCGGCCGCATGGCGGGCCTTCAGCATGGCGTTGCCCACGAATGTGCTCTCGGTCTCGTCCGGTTCGGGCAGGTTGAGGCTGCCGGCCGTGACGATCCTGTAATTTCCGTCGAGCAGCGCTTCGATCTCGCGCGCCTTGCCCGGATTGTGGGTCGCGGCCACCAGCCGCATCCCTTTGATCAGCTTGAGATTCATCAGGCCACCTTAGTCCCGTCCGATGCATTGCGGAAGTTTAACATCGTTAAACGATATGTAACGTGCTTTTCGACGAGGTCGCCCCTATCTTCAATCTCAAGAACGGGGGTCGCACCGTTCAAACGAAGCGATAAAGACGCAACGTTCACCCAGCGACACAACAGAAACGCACGAAAATCGTGCAATCACGGAGAGATACGATGCAAGCGATGAAAACCTCGATCTGGATGGACCGCGTCGGCCACGGCTTCTTCAACGCCCTTCTGCTGGCCGCCCTGCCCACCGCCGCCGTCGCCATGCTGATCCAGAGCCTGTGATCCGACTCCGGATCACGACTTCGATCGCATGGAGGCTTTGACGATCGACATGAAGACCGCGAAGAATAGCGCCGCGTGAGGGTTCGCCGGACCCCGCGCGGCGATCGCCGCCTGAACGACCGGCTTGAGACCTGACTTCATGCGCCTCCCGAAACTGGTTTCCATCGGGATTCGTGCGCCGCGCCTGACCGGCGCCAACCTGCGCACGCTCGGCCCCGGCTCCGTGTCCAGCCTGCTGAAGATCGCCCTGGACGTCGCCTACGTCCTTCTGGCCCTGATCACCGGCCTGCTGCTGCTGCTCTGGGTCGCCTCCATCTTCATTCCCATCGACCATCTGAATCTGACCGTCAGCGACGGCGCCGACGGCCGGCAGATGCCGCTGACTCGCCCCCTGCTGCTGTTCGGCCTCGGGGCGATCACCGCCTATTTCGGGGGCTTCCTGATGATCCTGCGCGGCCTGCGCAAGATCTTCCGCACCCTGACGCTGGGCGATCCCTTCCAGCCCGAAAACGTGCGCCGCCTGCGCCAGATCGGTCTGATCCTGGCGGTCGTGACCGGCGGCGTCTGGCTGACGCAAGGCCTGGTCGCCGCCCGGCTGGCCCCCGGCGTCATGGAGCCGCAAGGGATCAGCGACCTGCTCACCCCCCTCTTTTCCGTCCTCGTCGTCTTCGTTCTGGCGGAGGTGTTCCGCGAAGGGGCGCGCCTGCGCCGCGAATCCGAACTGACGATCTGATCCCGAAACGCTAAGCTCATCCCATGGCCATCCGCGTCCAACTCGACCGAATCCTCGCCGAACGGCGCATGTCGCTGACGGAACTCGCCGACCGCGTCGGCGTGACTGTGGCCAATCTGTCGATCCTAAAGACCGGAAAGGCGCGCGCCGTGCGCTTCTCGACCCTGGACGCCCTGTGCCGCGAACTGGACTGCCAGCCTGGCGACCTGCTGGCCCACGAGCCGGGTCCAGGGTCCGATCTGGGCGACGCTTTCGACTCCGAGGACTGAGGTGGCCCGAAAAGGCCCGCCCGCCTCTTCCGACGACGACAAACGCATCTGGGCCCGCGTCACCGGCACGGTGACCCCGCCTGCGCGCCGCAAGGCCGCCCGCGTCACCCCCGGCGCGGTTGTGCCTGATCCTGAAACGGCGCCCGTCCCGGCCTCGGCTGCGGCCAAGCCCGCACGCGGCGTCGCCGGCAAGAAGCGCAATGCGCCGCCCGTCGATCAGACGCCGACCTTCGAGGCTCTGGGCGTCATCGCCCCCGTCAAGCCAGCTCCGAGCCGCGCTCGACCCACGCCCGAGGAGCTGGAGCCGCGCCGCCAGCGCCGCCTGTCGCGCGAACGCGATCCGATCGAGGCCCGCATCGACCTGCACGGCTTCGGCCGGTTCGAGGCCGAGGACCAGCTGCGCGGCTTCCTCATCAGCTGCCAGATGCGCGGCCTGCGCTCGGTTCTGGTCATCACCGGCCAAGGGCGGCGCGGCGGCGGGGTGATCCGCAGCTCGGTGCATGACTGGCTGACCGGACCGAACCTGCGCGGCGTGGTGTCCGGCTTCGCCTCGGCCCACCGCCGCCACGGCGGCGACGGCGCCCTCTACGTCACGCTGAAACCGCGCTAGATTTCGTTTCCCGCCGGGATGAGCGGTAGTGAGAGGTGTCCGACGCGTCTTAGCTCTGGGCGTTGCGGACCGCCGCAGCCCCGGCCAGAGGCGCGATGACGATGGCGAACAGAACATAGGCGCTCAGCAGGGCCAGGGCCGACAGCGGGTCCTGCCCATGGGCCGCCCGCGTCAGGGCGCCGGCGCCGAACACCACCGGCGGAATGAACAGCGGCAGCACCACCACGGCGATCAGCAGACCGCCGCGCTTGGCCCCCAGGGCCAGGGCCGCGCCCAGAGCCCCGGTGAAGGCGAAGCCCAGGCCGCCGATGGCCGCCGCCAGCGCCGTCAGGCCGATCAGGGAGGCCGGCTGGCCCAGGGCCAGGGCTGCGACCGGCGCGACGATGGCCAGCGGCAGGCCCGTCGCCAGCCATTGCGCCAGGGCCTTGATCGCCACCGTCGCCTCCAAGGGCAGGGGGCCCAGCGCCAAGAGGTCCAGCGCCCCGTCCTCCAGATCGCGCTCGAACAGCCGCTCCAGCGACAGCAGCGAGGCCAGAGCCAGGGCCATCCAGCTAGCGCCCGAGGCCGCCGGGGCCAGAACACGCGGATCGCCGCCCGCCGCCAGCGGCAGGATGGCGGTCAGGCACAGCATGAAGCCGCAGGCCAGCAAAGGCCCGCCGCCGCCGCCCCAGGCCAGCGACAGCTCTCGGCCGAACAGGACGCGCACGGCCCTCACGCCAAATCTCCCAAATCCAGATTGCGCGCCGGGACGGGCAGGGGATCGTGCACCGCCGCCAGGATCATCCCCCCGGCCGCCAGATGCGCCGCCATCAGTTCGGCGGCGACCGCCCGCCAGCGCTCGTCCAGCGGGGCCAGGGGTTCGTCCAGCAGCCAAAGGGCGCGCGGCGCGGCGACTAATCGCGCCAGCGACAGGCGGCGCTTCTGGCCCGCCGACAGCTTGCGCGTCTCCAGATCCAGCAGGGGCGACAGCGACAGGCGCGTGATCGCCGCCTCGCGCCCCGGGTCGTCCCCGCCCAGCCAGTCGGTCTGGAAATCGAATTCCTGCCGCGCCGTCCGCGTCGGTTTCAGGCCTTCGAGGTGGCCCAAAAGATGGACGCCCTCGCGCGCCGTCTCAGCATCCAGCTCCGTACCGTCCGCGCCGGAGAATGTGATCGCCCCGGCATCCGGCCGGATGAAGCCCGCCACGGCTCGCAACAGGCTGGTCTTGCCCGCCCCGTTGGCGCCGGTCAGGGCTGTGGCCGCGCCCGCCGAAAGGCGCAGCGACAGGCCCTGGAACAGGACACGCTCGCCGCGCGACAGGCTCAGGGACTGGATGTCGACCGCCTTCAGCATGACCCCGCCGATTTGCGAACCCCTCTCAATGTCCACGACCACGTTGTGGATACATGGACGATCCGCGCGGCGAGGATTATACGCGCAAGCGCCGCAGCAGGCTTTCGCCGCGCGCGCCTGGGACCTGTGCGCCCCGGCGTACAGCGCGCGAAGGCGCAACCGAATTGTCGGGCGGCGTTAGTCAGAGGACCTCTCCATGCCGTCGATTGACAGCCTCAAGACCCGCCAGGATCTCGCCGTCGGGCGCAAGAAGTACGCCTATTACAGCCTTCCCGCCGCCGAGGAAGCCGGTCTGACCGGGATTTCCCGCCTGCCGCGCTCGATGAAGGTGCTTCTCGAGAACCTGCTGCGCAACGAAGACGGCGTCTCGGTCACCGAAGACGACCTGAAGGCCGTCGCCGCCTGGATCGAGAACAAGGGCGCCGTCGAGCACGAGATCGCCTTCCGTCCGGCCCGCGTGCTGATGCAGGACTTCACCGGCGTTCCCGCCGTGGTCGACCTGGCCGCGATGCGCGACGCCATGGCCAAGCTGGGCGCCGACGCCGCCAAGATCAACCCGCTGGTCCCCGTCGACCTGGTCATCGACCACTCGGTCATGGTCGACCACTTCGGCGACGCCAAGGCCTTCGGCCAGAACGTTGAGCGCGAGTATGAGCGCAACATCGAGCGCTACAACTTCCTGCGCTGGGGTTCGTCGGCCTTCAACAACTTCCGCGTCGTCCCCCCCGGCACCGGCATCTGCCACCAGGTGAACCTGGAGAACCTGGCCCAGACCGTCTGGACCCTGGACGAAGGCAAGAAGACCGTCGCCTATCCCGACACCGTCGTCGGCACCGACAGCCACACCACCATGATCAACGGCCTGGCCGTCCTGGGTTGGGGCGTCGGCGGCATCGAGGCTGAAGCGGCCATGCTGGGCCAGCCGATCCCGATGCTGATCCCGGAAGTCATCGGCTTCAAACTGTCGGGCAAGATGCCGGAAGGCGCGACCGCGACCGACCTGGTCCTGACCGTCACCCAGATGCTGCGCAAGAAGGGCGTGGTCGGCAAGTTCGTCGAGTTCTTCGGCGACGCCCTGGTCGGCATGACCATCGAAGATCAGGCCACCATCGCCAACATGGCCCCGGAATACGGCGCCACCTGCGGCTTCTTCCCGGTCAGCCGCGCCACCATCGACTATCTGACCGCCACCGGCCGCGAAAAGGCGCGCGTCGCCCTGGTCGAAGCCTACGCCAAAGCGCAAGGCCTGTGGATCGACGAGACCTCGGAAGACCCGGTCTTCACCGACGTTCTGGAACTGGACATCTCGACGGTCGTGCCGTCGCTGGCCGGTCCCAAGCGTCCGCAGGACCGCGTTGAACTGACCACCGCCGCCCCGGCCTTCCAGACCGCCCTGGCCGACGTCTTCGGCCGCGCTGTCGACGCCGAGCGCGTCTCGGTCGACGGCCAGAAGTTCACCGTCGGCGACGGCGACGTGGTCATCGCCGCCATCACCTCCTGCACCAACACCTCCAACCCTAGCGTCCTGATCGCCGCCGGTCTGGTGGCGCGCAAGGCCCACGCGCTGGGCCTCAAGGTCAAGCCCTGGGTCAAGACCTCGCTGGCCCCCGGCTCGCAGGTCGTCACCGACTATCTGACCGACGCCGGCCTCCAGAAAGACCTGGATGCGATGGGCTTCAACCTGGTCGGCTATGGCTGCACCACCTGCATCGGCAACTCGGGCCCGCTGGACCCGGCGATCTCGAAGGCGATCAACGACAACGGCCTGGTCGCGACCTCGGTCCTGTCGGGCAACCGCAACTTCGAAGGCCGCGTGAACCCGGACGTCCAGGCCAACTACCTGGCCTCGCCGCCGCTGGTCGTGGCCTACGCCATCGCCGGTTCGATGCGCATCGACATCACCAAGGAGCCGATCGGTCAGGACAAGAAGGGCAACGACGTCTTCCTGAAGGACGTGTGGCCGACCTCGCAGGAGATCGCCGACATCCAGAAGAAGTCCGTCACCCCGGCCATGTTCGCCAAGCGCTACAAGGACGTCTTCAAGGGCGACAAGCACTGGCAGGCCATCAAGGTCACCGGCGGCCAGACCTATGAGTGGGACGACAAGTCGACCTACGTCGCCAACCCGCCCTACTTCGAGGGCCTGTCGATGGAGGCCTCGGCCGTCACCGACATCGTCGAGGCGCGCATTCTGGGCATCTTCGGCGACTCGATCACCACCGACCACATCAGCCCGGCCGGTTCGATCAAGAAGGCCTCGCCCGCCGGCGTCTATCTGACCAACCACGGCGTCGACGCCCTGGACTTCAACAGCTACGGCGCCCGCCGCGGCAACCACGAAGTCATGATGCGCGGCACCTTCGCCAACATCCGCATCCGCAACAAGATCACCCCGGACATTGAGGGCGGCGTCACCAAGCACTTCCCCTCGGAAGACACGATGTCGATCTATGACGCGGCCATGCGGTACCAGTCGGAAGGCCGTCCTCTGGTCGTCTTCGCCGGCAAGGAATACGGCACCGGCTCGTCGCGCGACTGGGCGGCCAAGGGCACCCGCCTGCTGGGCGTCCGCGCCGTCATCGCCGAAAGCTACGAGCGCATCCACCGCTCGAACCTGGTCGGCATGGGCGTGGTTCCGCTGCAGTTCAAACAGGACGGCTGGAACAAGCTGGGTCTGACCGGCGAGGAGATCGTCACCATCCGCGGTCTGACCGACGCCAACATCGGCAAGCTGAAGCCGCGTCAGGACCTGTGGGTCGAGATGTTCCGTCCGTCGGACGGCAAGATGGCCCGCTTCCCGGTCCGCTGCCGCATCGATAACCAGACCGAGCTGGACTACTTCAAGGCCGGCGGCGTCATGCCCTACGTCCTGCGCAACCTCGCGCGCGGCGAGGCTGAATAGGTCTCTGGCTCAAGTCTGAAATGAGAAGGCCGGCGGAGCGATCCGCCGGCCTTTTTGTTTGGGCGCGGGGTCGATGAGGAATTCATAGCTGCCGATCATTGCTATCTAAGCACGGCAGCGCCTAGCTTGAGGTTCAACACCAACATCTAGCTAGGAGTTTCCTGAATGCGTGGTCTCGGTGTTGGCCTAACGGTTCTGGTTATTGGCTTTGCGTTGGCTGCCGGGCTGCTGGCTTCCAAACGCGAGAGCTATTTCGATCCCGCTCTCTACCGGACCAACTACCCTTGCTCATTCGAGGCTCGCGACGGGTCGCGTCCTCTGGACCCTGAAATCGAAAGCTGGTTCGCTAGTCCGCTTCGCAATGCTGGTGAACGGCCGCTTTACAACGCGAAGATCGACGGAAAGACCACCCTCCGCTTCACCTTCGTGCCATCCTTTGTCGAACCCCTCGTTGTCCGGATCGATGACCTCTACGGGCAAAGCCCTCGTCTGACCGCAACGCGCTATGTCGGCCAGGTTCATATGAAGGAGGGACCCGATCACCTGGTTCGAGACCTTTCACACGAGGAAGCGGCCTCGATCATCGCGCTCATCAGCAACAGCGCCGTTCTTGATCTGCCTCCGGACTCCTGCCTGTCGGGCGTCGACGGCGTGGTCTATCTGATCGAAGCCAATGGCCCCGACGGCTATCGCTTTATCAATCGCTGGGCCGTCGAGGAGGGAGCGGTATATGACCTCGCCAACGCCATGTACCGCCTGACCGGCTGGCCCAACGGTCGGCAAGGCCCGGACCGAACCGATATTGACTGGCCGCCTCGATCGGACGCCGTCGAAGGCTGATCGCCTCGTCGC
The DNA here is from genome assembly GCF_056399785.1 of Brevundimonas sp. 01N35. Classification (NCBI taxonomy): domain Bacteria; kingdom Pseudomonadati; phylum Pseudomonadota; class Alphaproteobacteria; order Caulobacterales; family Caulobacteraceae; genus Brevundimonas; species Brevundimonas sp. 01N35. Next base: position 55,405 of record NZ_JBFTRZ010000010.1, on the reverse strand, counting down.
TCAGTCCAGCTTTAACGCCTCAGCCAGCAGGCGGGCTTCGGCGGCGCGACTGGAGCCGGCGCGCCAGGCGACGACGATCTCGCGGCGGGGGGCGTCGGCGGAGATGGGGCGGACCACGACGCCGGGGTTGTCAGCCAGACCGGCCTGCACCGCCATCTGCGGCAGGAAGCTGACGCCCAGCCCGGCTGAGACCATCTGCACCAGGGTGTGCAGGGAGGTGGCGGCGAAGACGTCCTCGCCGCGCGGAGCCTCGATATTGACCGCCGCCAGGGCCTGATCGCGCAGGCAGTGGCCGTCCTCCAGCAGGATCAGGTCGTCGGATTTCAGCATCCCCTCGGGGATCGGTCCCGAACCCGACAGGGAATGAGCCACCGGGATGGCGGCCAGGATCTCGTCGTCGCCGATGCGGGCGTGATCGATGCCCGGCGCGTCGTAGGGCAGGGCGATGACGGCGGCGTCCAGCTGCCCCGCCTTCAGCCCGGCGACCAGGCGCGGGGTCAGGTCCTCGCGGATGAAGAGGCGCAGGGCCGGGTATTTGTCGCGCAGGCCGGGCAGGGCGGCGGGCAGCAGGAAGGGGGCGACGGTGGGGATGATGCCCAGGCGGAACCGGCCCGACAGGGGCTTGCCGGCGTTCTTGGCCGCCTCGACCAGGTCTTCGGTGCGGGCCAGGACGTCCTCGGCCCGGCGCACCGCCTCGGCCCCCACGGCGGTCAGTTGCACCGCGCCGCGCGTGCGCTCGACCACGGGGGCGCCCAGCACTCGTTCCAGTTCCTGCACCCCCGAGGACAGGGCCGGCTGGCTGACGTGGGCGGCGTCGGCGGCGCGGCTGAACGAGCCGTGCTCGGCCAGGAGTTTCAGATACTGGAGCTGACGCAGGGTGGGGAGCATGGAGCCTTCGGGCGCATTGGCGCGGCGGGAGCGAGCCCTAACAAATAGGCTTTCACTATCTCCAAAGCAAAAACAATCGACTGACCTTATAGCCAAGCCCGGCGTCTATGCGGCCGACGCCGGCGGGTCCGCGCCGCTGTGGCCGAAGGCCGCAGGAAGGCGAGCGAAGAACCGACCGCCCCGCCCATGCACCTGGAGGGCGCGGCCCGTCTTGAGGCGGCGGATCAGGCCCCGGCTAGGCTTGCGCGCCTCGAGCCGGCTTCGACCACGGGTGGAGCCGCCAAAGTCGCCTTTGACATAACCCAAATCTATTCAAGTTCGCAAAATGATCGATTTGACTTCGTGTCGGCCAGGCCCCATCTGAGACCCACGGCGGGTCGCTCCCCGATCCGCCGGCCCCTTTCTGAACCAGCTTTATGGAGAAGCGCGATGCTCGGCGTCGGTCAAAAACTTCCGGAATTCAAGATCACTGGCGTGAAGCCGGGCTTCAACAACCACGAGGAAAACGGCGTCTCGGCGTTTGAAACGCTGACTCAGGACAGCTTCGACGGCAAGTGGAAGGTCATCTTCTTCTACCCGAAGGACTTCACCTTCGTCTGCCCGACCGAAATCGCCGCCTTCGCCGCCCTGAACAAGGACTTCGAGGACCGCGACACCGTCGTCCTCGGCGGCTCGACGGACAACGAGTTCGTCAAGCTGGCCTGGCGCCGCGACCACGCCGACCTCAACAAGCTGCCGATCTGGCAGTTCGCTGACACCGGCGGCAAGCTGGCCCGCCAACTGGGCATCCTGGACGAAGAAAACGGCGTCGCCCTGCGCGCCACCTTCGTCGTCGACCCGCACAACGTCGTCCAGCACGTCTATGTCACCAACCTGAACGTCGGCCGTTCGCCGGAAGACACGCTGCGCGTCGTCGACGCCCTGCAGACCGACGAACTGTGCGCCTGCAACCGTCCGGTCGGCGGCGCCACGCTGTAAGCGTAGCGACCTGACCGAATGAAGGGGCGGCGGCGGTTCTCCGTCGCCGCTCTTTCTTTTTTAGGGCGCTATCGTCCTTCGGACTACTTGAGCGCGTTTTTGAGTGCGTTGCTTCAGCGCCCTTTGTGCCACCGGCCGACAGTCGGCCCCCTTTTACGGAGACTTCCTCATGTCGATCGACGCCCTGCGTGAAATGATCCCGGCCTACGGCAAGGACATCTCGCTGAACCTGTCCTCGCTGGCCAATGAGACGGTGCTGAACGACCAGCAGAAGTGGGGCTGCTTCCTGGCCTCGGCTCACGCCATCGGCGTCGCCCCCGCGGTCAAGGCCATTGAAGCCGCCGCCGCCGCCGTCCTGACCCCCGAGGCCATGACCGCGGCCAAGGCCGCCGCCGCCATCATGGGCATGAACAATATCTACTATCGCTCGCTGCACCTGATGAAGAACAACGAGTACACGACCCTGCCGGCCAAGCTGCGCATGAACGTCATCGCCAACCCCGGCGTCGACAAGCTGGACTTCGAACTGTGGTCCACCGCCGTCTCGGCCATCAACGGCTGCGGCGCCTGCCTCGACGCTCACGAAGGCGAACTGCGCAAGCACGCGGTCCCCAACGTCCAGGTCCAGGCCGCCCTGCGCATCGGCGCCGTGGTCCACGCCGCCAGCCGCATCGTCGCCTCGGAGGCCGCCCTGGCGGGTTGATCCTCGCGGATCGCCGGACAGCAGAAAGGCGCGGAGCGATCCGCGCCTTTTTCGTATGCCAGCCGGCTGAGGGTGAGCCCTAGTCCTTGTCCCCGTCGGATCGGGCCGCCATCTCGCGCATCATGTCCAGGATCAGCTTCTGCTGTCGCAGCGACAGCTGCGGGGCCAGACGGCCCATCTCGATCGTCTGACGCGTCGCCGGAAAGTCATGCACGAAGGGCGACGCCTCGTCCTCGGCCATTCCGGGCCGAAGCGAGGTCAGCCCCTCGAAGAAGTAGCTGATGTCGACCTTGAAGAAGCGGGCGATGTCCCAAAGCTTGGACGCCGAAATCCGGTTGGCGCCCTTTTCGTACTTCTGAATCTGCTGAAAGGTCAGGCCCAGGGCCCGGCCCAGATCGCTTTGATTATAGCCCAGGGCGATCCGCTTTTCGCAGACCCGCCGCCCGACGTGCCGGTCCACCGGGTGGGGACCATCCTCTGCAGAGCCTCTGACCATACGTCCGCTCTCGTCCATATCAACGCCTGCCCTCAATTGTTCCGAAATGCGACGGATAGCCAGCACTGTCATTACAATTCGCGCGGCAGGCGTGCGCCCTCGTCAAAGCGGATCAGCGGGGTCGCCGTCTTCGGTCCAGGCGCCGATCCGCTGCGCCGGCGGGCGCGCGACCTCCCGCCGTCACGCCCGTCTCTGGCGACGGAACGGCGCGCCGCCCGCCAGCATCAGGATCAGCAGTCCGCCGAACAGGCCGTCGCCCCAGCGGCCGTAGAGGGTCGGCGCCGCCGGTTCGGGCAGGCGCACGTCGATGACGCCGGCATGGCCGGGATTCAGCCGCTTGCCGTCGATGATGCGTCCCCAGGGGTCGATCATGGCCGAGACGCCGGTAGGCGTGGCGCGGGCGATGGGCAGGCCGGTCTCGATGGCGCGATAGCTGGCCAGATTCAGGTGCTGGCGCGGGCCGGAGGTGGCGCCGAACCAGGCGTCGTTGGAGACGTTGACGATCCAGGCCGGACGCGCCGCGCCCCGGGCCGGGGTAAAGCCCGGATAGAGGCTTTCGTAGCAGATCAGCGGCTGGACCTTCGGAGCGTTGACCAGGCTGATCGGCGCGGGCTTGGGCCCGGCGCTGAAGTCGGCCGGAACGTGGACCAGGCTACGCACGCCGATCTGGCTCATCAGACGGCCCAGCGGCAGGTATTCGCCGAACGGCACCAGACGATGCTTGTCGTAGATGGCCCCGATCCTCAGCCCCGCCGCGCCCTCGTCATGCAGGGCGAACAGGCTGTTGAAATAGCGGGCGCCGCCCTCGGCGGTCGGATCCGCCTCGCCCCGGCTGATCCCCATCAGCAGGGTCTGACCGGTCTGAAGCGCCCCGGCGATGGCCTGGGCGTCGGACGAGTTGAAGACGTCGTTGGCCGTGGCGGGCAGGGCGCCTTCGGGCCAGACCACGACGTCAGGCAGGGCCGCCCCCGGCTGGGCCGTAAGCGCCACGTAGCGGTCGACGATGGCCTGATAGGCCTCGGGCGACCATTTCGATTCCTGCGGAATGTCGGCCTGAACCAGACGCACCAGCGTTGGTCCGTCTACGCGCTTCGCCGACGCCAGCCGCACGGTCCCGAAGGCGAACAGACCGGCCAGAACGACGACGCCCAGACCGGCCGCGATCAGGCGCGGCCGACGCAGCCCGCTGTCGGCCAGAAGTCCGAGCGCCGACACGGCCCCGAGCGTGACGAGGCCAAGCCCATAGACGCCCGCCACCGAGGCGAACTGCGACATGGCCGAACCGGCCAGCCAACTGGCCCCGGTCGGGTTCCAGGGGAACCCGGTCAGGACATGGCCGCGCAGCCACTCCAGCAAGGCGAACAGGGCGGCGAACAGCAGCACCCGCCGCACGGCGCCGCGCGGGGCGAAGCGGCGATAGAGGGCCGTCGCGGCGCCGAAAAAGAGGCCCAGCCCCATGGGCAGGAGGCTGGCGGCGAAGGGCGCCATCCAGGCCTGCTCCTTGTTGACCAGGAAGGCCTCGGCCACCCACCAGCAGCCGATGAAGAAATAGGCGAAGCCGGCCAGCCAGCCGACCCAGAAGCCGCCCTTCACCGTCCGCGACCGCTCGGTCAGCAGCATCAGCAGCGGATAGCCCAAGAGGCCCGGCAAAATCCCGAACGGCGGGTGCGCCAGGGCGGCGCCCGCGCCGGCCAGAAGAGCCAGGGCGATGCGGCCCCAGCGGTTCGTCAGCACGCCCCCCCACAGGGCCGACAAACGCTCGCTCATGCCTGGGCCTCATGTTCGGCTTGATAGGGATCGGCGATGCCGAGCGCGGCCAGGATTTCGCGCTCCTCAGCCTCCATCTCCTCGGCCTCGGCGTCGTCCTCGTGGTCGCGGCCCAGCAGGTGCAGCACGCCGTGGACGACCAGATGGCTCAGATGATCGGACAGGGTCTTGCCCTGCGTCTGCGCCTCGGCGGCGCAATAGGCGAAACCCAGCACCACGTCGCCCAGATGCGGAAAGGCGCTCTCGGCCGCCGGGAAGGACAGGACATTGGTCGGCCGATCCTTGTCGCGGAAGCGGGCGTTCAGGTCCTGAACGCCTGCGTCGTCGGTAAGCAGGACGACCACGTCGCCCTCAACCGCCCCCAGCGCCGCCGTCGCCGCGCGCAGGACCACGGCTTCAGTCTCGGGCAGGGCGGCGGTCCAGGCCGCGTCCTCGACTTCGATCTCGATCATCAGTCTTCGTCATCCTCAAGATCGGGCGAGGGCCGCCCCCGGGCCGCATCGGCGTCATAGGCGCGCACGATACGCTCGACCATGGCGTGGCGCACCACGTCCTCCGCCTTGAAGGCCTGAACCCCCACCCCCTTCACGTCCTGCAGGATGCGCAGGGCGTGACGCAGGCCGGAATCGCGCGGGTTCAGCAGGTCGATCTGCGACGGGTCGCCGGTCACCACCATCCGCGCGCCCTCGCCCAGACGGGTCAGGACCATCTTCATCTGCAGCCGCGAGGTGTTCTGCGCCTCGTCGACGATGATGAAGGCGTGGCTCAGCGTGCGGCCGCGCATGAAGGCGATGGGGGCGGCTTCGATCTCGCCCTTCTCGCGACGGCGCCGCACGTCATCGACGCCGAGGATGTCGTTCAGCGCCTCCCAGATCGGGGCCAGATAGGGGTCGACCTTCTCGTTCAGATCGCCGGGCAGGAAACCCAGCTTCTCGCCCGCCTCGACCGCCGGACGGGTGATGACCAGCCGGTCCACCTGGCCCCGCCGCAGCAGGCTGGCGCCATAGGCCGCCGCCAGGAAGGTCTTGCCCGTACCCGCCGGGCCGACGCCGAAGGTCAGTTCGCAACGGCTGAGCAGGTCCAGATAGCGCGCCTGGGCCGCCGTCTTGGGCGCGATGGCCCCGCGCCGACCGACCGGAAGGGCGATGGCGTCAGGCACGACCCGCCCCTGATCGGGACGCGGCTGCGACGCCGCCGCGCCCAGCGCCATGCGCACGTCGGCCTCGGTGATCTCAGCGCCCGTATCGGCCCGTTTGGCCAGGGTCTCGACGACGCGCTTTGCCTGAGCCCGGTCCCGCGCCGATCCGTTGATCGTCACGCCGCCGCCCGGCGCCTCGACCAGAACCTTGAAGGCGTCTTCGATCAGGGCGACGTGGCGGCTGTTGGGACCGATCACGGCCCGCAGCGCCTGATCGCTCAGGGACAGGAATTCGGACTCTCGCGCCATCAAAGTTCCTTTTTGGGTCCCTATCGTCTCGCTCGCGGGGCGAGACTACTTCAGGGACGCCGCAGTGAAAAATCGCAGTCTCGCCGTGAGCGAGCCGCTCTAAATAGTAGCGGTGTGGGCCAACCGCCCGTTCAAACTGTTCTGGGCGCCGCTGACGATCTCGACCGGAACGATCCGGCCCAGCAGATGATCCGCGCCGTTGACATGGACCGCCTGCAAGTAGGGCGACCGGCCGATGGCCTGGCCGTCATACCGGCCCTTCTTCTCGAACAGGACGTTCAGGGTCTTGCCCTTCTGGGCGGCGTTGAACGCAGTCTGCTGTTCGAACAGCAGGGCCTGAAGCCGGTGAAGCCGCGCCAGCGCCACGGCCTCTTCGACCTGGCCGCCCATGGTCGCGGCGGGCGTGCCGGGGCGGGGCGAATAGACGAAGCTGAAGGCGCCGGCATAGGTGACCTGGCGCACCAGATCGAGCGTGTCCTCGAAGTCCCGATCGGTCTCGCCGGGGAAGCCGACGATGAAGTCTCCGGCGATGGCCATGTCCGGTCGCGCCGCCCGGATGCGGGCGATCAGGTCGATGTATTTCTGACGCCCATGCTTGCGGTTCATCAGCCGCAATACCCGGTCCGACCCGGCCTGCACCGGCAGGTGCAGATAGGGCATCAGGGCGTCCAGATCGGCGTGGGCCGCGATCAGGTCGTCGCTCATGTCGTTGGCGTGGCTGGTCGTGTAGCGTATGCGGTCCAGGCCGGGGATCTCGGCCAGGGCGTAGGCCAGCCGGGCCAGGGTGAAGGGTTTTCCGTCCGGCCCCTCGCCGTCATAGGCGTTGACGTTCTGGCCCAGCAGGGTGACTTCGCGCACGCCCCGGTCGGCCAGGGACCGGGCCTCCGCCAGCACCGCCGCGACCGGCCGCGACCACTCGGCGCCGCGGGTATAGGGGACGACGCAGAAGGTGCAGAACTTGTCGCAGCCTTCCTGCACCGTCAGGAAGGCGGTCGGTCCTTCGCCGCCGCGCATCGCAGGCAGGGCGTCGAACTTCTCGTGCGGGGCGAAGTCGGCGCCGATGCGCTCGCCACGCGCTCGCGCCGTCCGGGTCAGCAGTTCCGGCAGTTGGTGATAGGCCTGCGGTCCGACCACCAGGTCGACCGCCGGCTGGCGCTTCATGATCTCTTCGCCCTCGGCCTGGGCGACGCAGCCGGCGACCGCGATGGTCATGCCGCCGTCGCCGCGCGCGACCTTGCGCTCGCGCATCTGCTTCAACTTGCCCAGCTCGGAATAGACCTTCTCGGCAGCCCGTTCGCGGATGTGGCAGGTGTTCAGGATGACGAAGTCCGCGCCCTCCGGCGCGTCGGTCGTGGCGTAGCCCAGCGGGCGCAGGACATCGGCCATGCGCTCTGAGTCATAGACGTTCATCTGACAGCCGTAGGTCTTGATGAACAGGCGTTTGGGCGACCCGGTCAGACCCTGGGCCTGGGCCGCGTCGTCCGCCGTTGCCATGGGCGTTGCGAGGGTGTCAGTCATGACCGGCTTATGATCGCCGAACCCGACGACGGCAAGGCGCGCAGCCCGGGCAGGCCGGCCGGGATCAGCTTCAGCCGTCGGCCTGTTCGGGTTCGGTGCGGGCGGCGTGCCGCTTGTAGATCAGCCCCTCGCGCTCGCTCGGCTCGGCGCCGGGGATGGCGTGGCCGTAGAGCTCCAGCTTGTGGCCGACCAGTTCGAAGCCCAGCTTGCGGGCGATCTCGGTCTTGAGACGCTCGATCTCGGCGTCGAAGAACTCGATGACCTCGCCCGTCTTGGTGTCGATCAGATGGTCGTGGTGATCGTCGCCAGCTTCTTCATACCGGCTGCGACCGTCGCCGAAGTCGTGCTTTTCGACCACGCCCGCCTCTTCGAACAGGCGCACGGTGCGATAGACGGTGGCGATCGAGATGTGCGGGTCGATGGCCGAGGCGCGGCGATACAGCTCCTCGACGTCAGGGTGATCCTCGGCCTGCGACAGAACCCGGGCGATCACGCGCCGTTGCTCAGTCATGCGCATGCCGCGGTCGGCGCAAAGTTTCTCGATCCGTTCCATGCGCCGGAAGATAGGCTGGACCGCCGACTTATGGAAGCGTCGCGGTAAAGTTGAGCGCCAGGATCAGGGCGTCCTCGTGGCTTCCATCCGACCGCGCATAATAGCCCCGCCGACGCCCTGCCTCGGCGAAGCCCATTCTCGCGTAGAGGGCCCGGGCTGCGACGTTGTCCGCGGCCACTTCCAGGAACATTCGTTCGGCGCCCAGGGCGGCGGCGCGCACCACGGCGGCCTCGACCAGTCGCCCGCCCACGCCGCCCCGCCGCGCGGCGGGCCGCACGGCCAGAGTCAGAATCTCGGCCTCGTCGGCCACGACGCGGATCAGGATGAAACCGTCGGCTTCCTCCACCGCGAAGACGCCGGGCGAGGCCAACAGGGCCGACAGGCTGGCGGCGTCCCACGGCGTCTCGAAGGCCTCGGCGTGGATGGCGGCCAGGACGTCAGTCACGAGGCGGCGAGCGCGCGCGGCTGGCCCGGCAGGCGGCTGGGCGGGGTGGCGTCGGGCGCGCGCAGATAGACGGGGCGGGGCGGGGCGCTCTCCGGATCGGCCATGGCGGTCATATAGGCCAAGGCCTCGGGCGACGGCGCGGGCAGGCGAGCGGTCACGGCGGCGCCCAGACGCTCGGGGAAGGCCTCGACCAGCACCGAGGCACCCGACCCGACCAGAATCGGCGGCGCGCCGCCGGCCGCAGCGGCGATGCGCTCCGCTGCAGCGTCCAGCGACAGGGCCTCAGGCCCTCCGATCGGACGGCCGTCGCGGAACAGCCGCGCATAGACCTGGCCCCGGCGCGCGTCGATCACGGCGGCGACCAGTCCCGCCGGCTTGATCGACATGGCGAGGGCGTCCAGCGTCGAGAGGCCGACGACCGGACGGTCCAGCGCCGCGCCCAGTCCCTGGGCAAAGGCCAGGCCGACGCGCAGGCCGGTGAAGGATCCGGGCCCCACGGTGACGCCAATCCGATCAAGGGCGCCGAAACCGCCGCCGCCCTCTCGCGATGCGTCGGCCACAGCGTCGCGCGCCATCCCGGCCAGCCGTTCCTGATGGCCCTTGGTCATGAGCTCGGAACGAACGCCGAGCACGCGCCCGTCCTCGACCACGCAGGCCGAACAGGCGCCCAGCGCCGTATCCACGATCAGAACTCTCATCGCGGCCTTCCTATCGACGTCGTCAGGCCGACGCCAGCGCCTCGACCACCCGCGTCACGGCCTTGCGCACCGCCGGGTCGCTGATGCGGGGAAAGGCTTCCGCCAGCGCCCGCCCGTCCGCCGTCGCGGTCAAGGCGCGCAGTTCGGCCACCGGGTCGAGATCGTTCGCCCGGGCCGGAAAGAAGTCCGCCACCGAACAGCCCAGGGCCGTCGCCGCCTGATGCAGGCGCGAGGCCGAAACGCGGTTGGCGCCCTTCTCGTATTTCTGCACCTGCTGAAAACTGACGCCCAGTTCGGCGGCCAGCGCCGTCTGCGACAGGCCGAGGGCCGAACGACGCGCCGCCATCCGCAAGCCCACGACGGCGTCGATATCCTGCGTATGGCGAGGCACGGGCGGCGTCTCCCTCGGAGTTGCGGCGACAAGGTTTCACAACCCCGAATGAAACGCAACTATTTAGTTTCATCAGTCGTCCAGCCGCGCGACGACGGCCGCGACCGTCCGGGCCCGCGCGCGCGGAATCCGCTCGATGGTCAGCAGGGCGCCGGCCCCGCGCACCACCAGTTCCGCCTCGTCCGACCGCACATAAAGCCGCGCTCGCAGGGTTCCGTCGTCCATTTCGATGACGCAGCCCTGATCGCGGCGCGGCCAACGGCCGGGCGCATATTCCAGAACCGTGCCGGCCGCCGCCCAGGGGGCCAGGTCGTCGGTCGAAAGCTGCAGCCGCCGCCGCGGGTCGGCCGGCGCCGCCTCAAAGGCGCGACCTCGCGTTTCCAGTCCATCGAACGCGGCCTTGGGCCTTGGGGCAGGGGCGGGAGCGGGGGCCGCGCTCATCAGAAGCGCCAGATCTTCGGGCGTGGCGTCGAGGGCGCCGGTCAGGCGGCGCTGAACGTCGGGGCGGAACAGGCCGGGGCGTTTACCGGCCTCGTACAGGCCCCAGCCCTGGCTGGTCATGCCGATCCTCTGGCCGGCCTCGGCCTGGCTCAGGCCCCGCTCGCGACGCAGGGCGGACAGGGCCTCGCCGAGAGCACGGCCCTCGGCCTCGGCGTCATCATCGGCGGTGAAACGGGCCATGCCGCGATCATGCCTCAGGCCCGTTCAAGACGATAGCGTTTCATGTGAAACATCTTGTTGGGCCGCGGTCGTCGGCCCTCCGGGACCTCCCGACCCGACGCGGCTCTTCGGTGGGCCGCGGTCAGAAGGCTCCGCCTTCTCGACCCGACGCGGCCTGGCGCTTCGCGCGCGCTCACGCAGCTAGCCGCCGCGCGGCGAGCGGTAGCGCCCAAAGATGCGCTCAAGCGGCAAGCGACCACGTCGCGAGCGCTAGCGCCCTTCGCTTAGATCACCTGCTCAACGCTGGTCACTTCGGGGATGTAGTGGCGCATCATCTGTTCCACGCCGGACTTCAGGGTGGCGGAGGACGAGGGGCAGCCCGAGCAGGCGCCGCGCATCCTCAGGCGCAGGACGCCGGTTTCCAGGTCGAAATGGTCGAACAGGATGTCGCCACCGTCCTGGGCCACCGCCGGGCGGATGCGGCTGTCCAGCAGGCCCTTGATCTCGGTGACGATCTCGCTGTCTTCGCTGGTGTCGTCCGCCGCCGCCTCGACGCCGCGCGTCAGCGGCGCGCCGGAGACGAAATGATCCATGATCGCGGCCAGGATCGGGGCCTTCATCTGGCTCCACTCCGGGGCCTGAACGCCGCGCGAGACCGAGACATAGTCGGCCCCGAAGAAGACGCCCTCGACGCCTTCCAGCTCGAACAGAGCTTCGGCCAGCGGCGAGGCCACAGCTTCGTCGATGGTGCGGTATTCCAGAACGCCCTCGGGCGCCACGTCGCGGCCCGGCAGGAATTTCAGGACATTGGGGTTCGGCGTGGGTTCGGTCTGAATGAACATGGCCGGGAGATGCGCCCCCAGAGCGGCATCTTCAAGACCCCGCGGCCGCGCGTGATGCGCCAATCGTCGCTCTAGCAGCGAGGCTCCGCGAGCCGAGCGATAGCGACCCTTAGAATTACGCCAGGTCTTCGATGTCCGCCTCGGTCAGTTCGCCGGGGACGATGGTCACGGGCAGCTTTCGTCCGGTGAAGGCGCCGCCCTGCTTCAACACGGCCGAGACCAGAGGTCCGGGCCCGCGCGAACCGACGCCCGCCGCCAGGATGAGGATCTTGATGTCGGGATCGGCGCCGACCGCCCTGCGGATGGCGCCCTGAGGGTTGCCTTCCTCGATCAGGAAGACCGGAGCGGCCCCGGATTTTTGGGACACTTCCTCACCCAACCGGGCCAGAAGCGCTTCGGCCTCTTCGCGCTGCTGACGGCGGATTTCGTCGCGCACGCCGGACCAGTGCTCGTCCGAACCGCCGGGCAGGGCCCGCAGCAGAACCACGCGCCCGCCGGTCGATTTGGCGCGCCGGGACGCGTAACCCAGGGCGGCGCCCAGTTCGGGACTATCGTCCACAACGACGAGAAACTTCCTGGGCATTGGGCGTCTTCTTGCCTTGCGGATCTCTGAACAGCGGCGACCACCTAGCCCGAAGCCGCCCCAAACGCCAAGGCCCGCCCGCCTCGCCGAGAACGACGAAACGAGCGGGCCCTGAACAAACACCGAAATCGCGCCGCGTTCATGCAGCGAGGCTCCGCGAGTCGCGCGTTAGCGCACTAAGAAGCGCTCAAGAAGCGAGCGACCGCGTCGCGAGCGTAGCGCCCTGGGAAGCGTTAGCTTCCCAGCACTTCGCGAATGGCGCCGTTGGCGATGGTCAGCTTGGCGAAGGTCCAGCCCGTGCCCGAAGCCTCGATCTCGTCGACCGAGCCGCGCAAGGATTCGACCTGACCCATCCGGGCGCCGATCCAGGCGTCGACCGCCTGTTGTGCGCCTTCCTCGCTCGCGCCCGCCGCCTCGGCCGAAGCCTGGGCCACGGCGCGGGTCAGTTGCTGCTGCTCGGCCATCAGGTCCTGGATCAGACGACGCACGGCCAGACGATCGAAGTGATCGCCCGACGAGATGGAGCCCGCCGCCACGCGCAGGCGGTCGAAGTCGAAGGCGGCGCCGACCTGGTGATAGAGCCCCGCCACCGCCGGCGCGTTCCAGCCCAGTTCATTGGCCAGATCGCCGATGTCGGCCGTGGCCACCATGGGCCGCAGCAGGGCGATGTCGCGCGCCAGATCTTCCGGCGCGCCCAGACCGACGAAGGTCTGAACCCGGCTCTCGAACCGCTGCTGTTCGAAGCGCGACAGCACGGCGGGGCCAGCGGCGCGCAGGGCGTCGGCGGCCGGTTGATAGGCGGCGATCATGCCGCCGACCGTGGTCTCGGTGCGGGCGGCGCGGCGGGCCAGCCAGTAGGTCTGGCGACGCAGAACCAGGGCGATCTCGCGATAGAGGGCCGTCTGGGCCTCTGCCGGGATCTTCAGGTCCAAGGCCGAGACAGCCTTCCAGGCCTGATCCAGGCGGAACACCTGACGCGCCGTCTCGAAGGCCGTGACCATGGCGGCGGTGTCGCATTCCGCTGCCGCCCGCAGGCGGTCGGGGAAGGTCGGCCCGGCCATGTTGACGATCTCGTTCGACAGCACCGTGGCGATGATGTCGCGACGCAGGCGGTGGCCCTTCATGTCCTCTTCGAACTTCGCCAGCGGAGCCGGGAAGTAGTGGACCAGCAGGCGCTCGAAGAAGGCGTCGTCGGGCGCCGAGGAGCCGACGATCTCGTCGAACAGCTCCAGCTTGGAATAGGCCGTCAGCACCGCCAGTTCGGGACGGGTCAGAGCCGTGCCCTGCAGCTTCATCTCGGCCATGCGGGCGTCGTCGGGCAAGTATTCGACCGCGCGGTTCAGCTTACCCAGGGCCGTCAGGTGCTGCATGAAGGCCTGCTGAGCGTCGAGCGCCTCGGCGCCCTCGGCCTGTTGCAGGGTCAGGGCCAGGGTCTGGTCGTAGTTGTGCGCCAGGACCTTTTCGCCGACCTCGTCGGTCATCGACTTCAGCAGGGCGTTGCGGTCCTCGGCCTTGAGATGGCCCGAGGCGATGGCGCCGCCGGTGAGGATCTTGATGTTCACCTCATGGTCGGACGAGTCCACGCCCGCCGAGTTGTCGATGGCGTCGGTGTTGATGCGAGCGCCGGCGCGCGCCGACTCGATCCGGCCCAACTGGGTCATGCCCAGGTTGGCGCCTTCGCCGATGACCAGAGCCCGCACGTCGCCGCCGTTGATGCGGATGGCGTCGTTGGCCTTGTCGCCGGCCTGGGCGTTGGTCTCGCCCGCGCCCTTGATGTAGGTGCCGATGCCGCCGAAGTAGAGCAGCTCGGCCCGCGCCTTCAGGATGGCCTGCATTAGGGTGGTCGGGTCGACGGTGTCGGCCTCGATGTCCAGCAGGGCCTTGATCTGGGGTGTCAGGGTGACGGTCTTGGCCGAGCGCGAGAAGACGCCGCCGCCTTCCGAGATCAGGCTCTTGTCATAGTCCTGCCAGCTGGTGCGCGGGGTTTCGAACAGGCGCTTGCGCTCCGCCCACGACTTGGCCGGATCCGGGTTCGGGTCGATGAAGATGTCGCGGTGATCGAAGGCCGCGACCAGCTTGGTCGCCTTGGACAGCAGCATGCCGTTGCCGAAGACGTCGCCCGACATGTCGCCGACGCCGACCACGGTGAAGGGCTCGGATTGGATGTCCTTGCCCATCTCGCGGAAGTGGCGCTTGACCGCCTCCCAGGCGCCGCGCGCCGTGATGCCCATTTCCTTGTGGTCGTAGCCCGCCGAGCCGCCCGACGCGAAGGCGTCGTCCAGCCAGAAGCCGTAGGACTGCGACACGCCGTTGGCGATGTCCGAGAAGGTCGCCGTGCCCTTGTCGGCGGCCACGACCAGGTAGGGATCGTCGCCTTCCCAGGCCACGACATTGGCCGGGCGCACCGGGGCGGCGTCGCCGACGATGTTGTCGGTGATGTCCAGCAGACCCGAGAGGAAGGTCTTGTAGGCGCGGATGGCCTCGGCCTGGACCGCGTCGCGGTCGCCGCCGATCGGCAGTTGCTTGGGATAGAAACCGCCCTTGGAGCCGACCGGGACGATAACCGAGTTCTTGACCTGCTGGGCCTTCACCAGACCCAGGACTTCGGTGCGGAAGTCGTCGCGACGATCCGACCAGCGCAGGCCGCCGCGCGCCACCGGGCCGAAGCGCAGGTGGACGCCCTCGATGTGCGGCGCCCAGACGAAGATTTCGCGGAAGGGTTTGGGCAGGGGCAGGTCCTCAAGCTCGCGCGAAGCGATCTTGATCGAGATGTGCGGCTTGGCGCGGCCCTCGGCGTCGACCTGATAGTAGTTGGTGCGCTTGATCGCGCCGATCAGCAGGGCGATGCGGCGCAGCACCCGGTCGTGATCCAGGCTCTTCACGTCCTGCAGCAGGGCGACGATCTTGTCGTTCAGCTCCGCGACCAGGGCTTCGCGCGCCTCGACCGAGCCGCCCTGGGCCGGATCGAACTTGGCCTTGAACAGCGACAGGATGGCGCGCGCCACCGTCGGATATTCGCGCAGGGCCGCTTCCTGAACCGCCTGCGACGGGTCGAGGCCGGTCTGCTGACGATAGCGGGCCAGGGTGCGGATCAGGGCCGCCTCGCGCCAGTCCACGCCCAGTTCCAGCACCAGACGGTTGAAGCCGTCGCTTTCCGTGCGGCCGCTCCAGACCGCCGAGAAGGCGGCCTCGAACGGGGCCTTGATGTCGGCGAAGATCAGGCTGTCGCCGCGCGGGTCTTCCAGCAGGAAGTCATGGATGAAGATCGGGTCGTCGCCGACCGAACGGACGACGTGGTCCGATTCCTCCAGGGTCTTCAGGCCCATGTCGGCCAGGATGGGCAGAACGTCGGACAGCGGCACAGCCGAGCCCCGACGGTAGAGCTTGAAGCGGAACTGCAGCGAGGTCTCGTCGGCCGTGCGGAAGGCGCGAACCGCCACCGGCTCGCCGTCGCCGGCCGAACCGTCGTTCAGACGGTCGAACTGCTCCAGATCGGCCACCGCCTCCGCGGCGTCGTAGCGGTCGCGATAGGCGACGCCGAAGCCCTCGGCCCATTTGGCGCTGGTCGGGCCGACGGCGACCTCGTCCACCTCGGCGGCGCGCAGGGCGCTCTCGAAGCGGTCGATCCAGCTGCGGCCGGCCTCGGCCACCTCGGCCTCCAGCGCCCTGGCGTCGGGCTCCAGGTGAGCGCCAGGTTCGACGCCGATGATGTAGTGGACCCGCGTCAGCGGCTGGTCTGACAACTGGGGATACCAGGCCGAGACCCGGCCGCCCCAGGCCTTGGCCAGGATGCCGCCGATGCGTTCGCGCACCGAGGCGTCGAAGCGTTCGCGCGGGATGAAGCAGAGGACCGAGACGAACCGGTCGAACGGATCGCGGCGGGTGAACAGGCGGATGCGCGGACGGTCGTACAGGTGCAGGACGCCCAGCGCCGTCTCCAGCAGCTCGTCTTCGCTGATCTGGAACAGCTCGTCGCGCGGATAGTTCTCGAGGATGTTCTTCAGGCGCTTGTAGTTGTGGCTGCCCGGGGCCTTGCCAGCCCGTTCCAGAGCATTGGCCACCTTGCGCCGGATCAGCGGCACCTCCTTGGCCATCTTGTCATAGGCTTCGGCGGTGAACAGGCCGACGAAACGGGTCTCGCCCGAGGCCTTGCCGTCCGCGCCGTAACGCTTGACGCCGACGTAGTCCATGTAGGCGCGGCGATGGACGCGCGAGCGGATGTTGGCCTTGGCCACCGTCACCGGTTCGCTGAGGTCCAGCTGACGCTGCATGGCCTTGGTCAGGACCGCCGGCTCGGAGGCGCGGCGCAGGACGCGGCGCTCGGGGTCGCCCAGAACGCCGAGCCCCTGAGCGGACACCTCCAGCGGGGCCTCGGGAGCATAGCCGCCATCGGCGCTGCGCGGATAGGCGTAGTCGCGGGCGCCGAGGAAGACGAAGTGATCGCTCTTGGCCCAGCGCAGGAAGGCGATGTTCTCTTCCAGAACGGCGGGGTCGACGGCGGCGGGGGGGGCGGCTTCCAGTTGTTCGACCGCATCCTTCATCGACTGGACCATGGCGGCGTGATCGGTCACGGCGGCGCGCACGTCGGCCAGAGCCTGGGCCAAGCCTTCGCCCAGGGCGTCGCGACGCTCCTGCGGCAGGGGATCGACGACGACGATGATCAGCGAGTCGCGACGTCCGGCCTCGATCTCGGCGATGGGGTGGAAGAGGGCGCGCACGGTGACGCCGGCATCGGCCAGTTCGCCCAAGACGCTGTCGACCAGGAAGGGGGCGTCGTCCTGCAGGATCAGGACGCTGTCATAGCCCGTCGGAGCGCCGTCGGCGCCGGCCAGGGGACCGACCGTGACGCGGGCCGGTTCGCCGGCCTGGCGCGCCTTGGCCGAACGCCAGACCAGGGCCAGCAGGGCGGCCAGGTCGTCGCCGCCCAGTTCGGGCGTCTCGTCAGCGGCGTAGTCGTCGAAGGCCTGAGCCAGGAAGGACTTTTCCGCCGCGCCCGGCGGGCCATCGACAATCCGCGCATAGGCTGCTTCCAGCGCCTCCAGAGTAGCTGGCGTGGCGGAAACTGTGCGCGGAGCGGCGGACATGATGTAGTCTCGGACAGCACGGCCTGAGGCCGCAGGGATTTGACCGCGCCACCTTAGCGTGACTGGCGAAACTGGCTAGGCCGCCCGAGGCCGCGAACGCCCTGAATTTCAGTGTGCAGCGCACCATGTTGCGCCGGAGGCCCACTGTTGAGTGATTTCTCGCAGACAGGGCCATATTGACGACAACAAATGCCCCAATTTCGCCCAAATCGACCGCGCAACGGTTCAACAGAGCCCCAACGAACAAGGCCGCCGAGCGCGAACGCTCGACGGCCTGCTCGGGTCCGGCGCAGGAGGGGGAGGGAGCGCCGGTCCTCTGGACTTCGCGGCCGGGAGGGGGAGGGGAGGCCGCGTCGTCTGATTGAACAGATAGTCGCGAGATATGGCGGATCAAGGGCAGGGTCAGTCTTCGTCCGCGCCTTTTTCGTGCGACCGCTTGCCGCGCCTCAGCAACCGTTTGAGCCAGCCGTCGGTCGGTGCGGCCGCGTCGGCGTTGCGCGGGGCATAGGGTTCGCCGTCGCCCGACAGCAGCACCGCCATCCAGCGCGATCCCTGGAACTCGGCCAGAACCGCCATGGCGATGACCGCCAGGGGCGTCGACAGGAACATGCCCGGCACGCCCCACATCTTGCCCCACAGGGCCAGGGCCAACAGGACCACGACCGGATCAATGTTCTGATTTTCACCCTGCATCCGCGGCAGGATCAGATTGCCCACGATGAACAGCAGGGTCTGCAGACCGATAAAAAGAATCAGGGCCGGCCAGTAGCTCTCGAACTGAACCAGGGCGAACAGCGGCGGGGCGCAGCCGGCGATCACCCCGCCCAGCACGGGGATGAAGCTGACGATGAAGATGACGAAGGCCCAGAACTCGGCGTGTTGAAGCCCTACCGCCCGCATCATGACCCAGGCGACGACGCCGATCATGGCCCCGGTGACGGCCTGGACCCACAGATAGCCCTCGATTCCGCCCCGCACCCGGTTGAACACCTCCAGCGCCTCGCGGCGGACCCCGCGGTCGGGGAACATGGCGACGACCTTCTTTCTGAACCCCGCCTGCGACGCCAGGAGGAAGCCCAGATAGACCATGACGAAGAAGGCGCCCGAGGCGACGCCCTGGGCCTGGAGGGCCGCGCTGGTCAGCCCGCCGCGCAGGTCGATGTCCGCGATCAGTTCGTTCAGCGTCGGCGGGTTTCTGACGTGGAACAGACCCCACGCGTCGCTGATGATCTGGTCGAGACGCGGCCCGATATGAGCCGAAACGCCCGAGGCGTCGGTGAAGAAGCCGGCCGCCCCGTCGACGATGATCCAGATCGACAACAGGAAACCCAGCACCACCACGATCAGGGCCGCCGCCCCGGCGAAGCGGGACGGCACCGGGGTGCGATGCTCGATGGCCCGTTTCACCCCGTCGATCATGATCATCAGGAAGAGGGCCATCGCCAGGGGGGTCAGGATGTCCCTCAGCCAGTAGAGCGCCGCCCCGCTCGCCACGACGGCGATCAGGACCAGGGCGTTGCGCGCAACCGAGGAGGTCGGAACCGAAATGGGCAGCTTCATGAGCGTGACTGTCGAGGGCGGCGGGGACAGCGTCAATCGCCGGAAGCTGTTGCGGTTCCGTCTTGCAGCCCGGCCCATATGAGATCAGCATGTTCGGGGGCACGCTGGAGAGTCATGCATGACCGACGCCCCCGCCGCCCTTTTCCTGGGCCAGTCCTTCGAAGGCGCCCCGGAAAATCTGCTGCTCAACCGCGCCAACCGCCACGGCGTCGTGGCCGGGACCACCGGCACGGGCAAGACGGTGACCCTGCAGATCATGGCCCAGGGCTTTTCGGACGCGGGGGTGCCTGTCTTCTGCGCCGATGTGAAGGGCGACCTGTCCGGGATCAGCCAGCCGGGCGATGTCGCGAAATTCTCTGATCGCGCCGGCAAGATGGGCCTGACCCTTACCGGCAAGGCGGCCCCGGTCGTTTTCTGGGACCTGTACGGCGTCAAGGGACACCCCGTGCGCGCCACCGTCACCGACATCGGCCCCGTGCTGATGGCCCGGATGCTGGAGCTCAACGACGTGCAGGAAGGCGTGCTGACCGTCGCCTTCCACGTCGCCGACAAGGAGGGGTTGCTGCTACTGGACCTCGAGGACCTGCGCAGCCTGATGACCTATGTCAGCGAGAACTCCACGACCATCGGCCGCGAGGTCGGCGCCGTCTCGCCCGCCTCGGTCGCCACCATCCAGCGCGCCCTTCTGCAATTGGAACAACAGGGCGGAACAGCCTTCTTCGGCGAACCGGCCCTGCGACTGGAAGACCTGATGCGCACCGGCCTGGACGGTCGCGGTCAGGTCAATGTGCTGGCGGCGGACAAGCTGATGAACAGCCCGCGCCTGTACGCCGCCTTCCTGCTGTGGCTGATGTCGGAACTGTTCGAACAACTGCCCGAGATCGGCGACCCGGATAAGCCGCGCCTGGTCTTCTTCTTCGACGAGGCCCACCTGCTGTTCGACGACGCGCCCAAGGCCCTGCTGGAAAAGGTCGAGCAGGTGGTGCGGCTGATCCGCTCCAAGGGCGTCGGCGTCTATTTCGTCACCCAGAACCCGGCCGATATTCCCGACAATGTCCTGGCCCAGCTGGGCAACCGGGTGCAGCACGCCCTGCGCGCCTACACCCCCGCCGAGCAGAAGGGGCTGCGCGCCGCAGCCCAGAGCTTCCGCCCCAACCCCGCCTTCGACACGGCCACGGCCATCCAGGGACTGGGGGTGGGCGAGGCCCTGGTCTCGACCCTGGACGACAAGGGCGCGCCCAACATCGTGGCCCAGACCAGGATCCGCCCGCCGGACTCGCGCCTGGGCCCCGCCACCGACGCCGAACGCGCCGCCGTCATGGCCGCCAGCCCCGTACGCGGCGTCTACGACACCATGGTCAACCGCGAGTCCGCCGAGGAAGTCCTGGCCGCCCGTCAGGCTCAGACTGACCGCATCAACGCCCAGGCCCAGACCGACGCCGCCGACGCCAAGGCCGCTGAAAAGGCCGCCCGCGCCACGCCCCGCGCGCCCGCCGCCCCGCGCGCCCGCGCCGCCTCCAGCCGCCAGACCCCGATGGAGGCCCTGACCACCTCCGTCCTGCGCACCGCCGGCACGACCATCACCCGCGAACTGATGCGCGGCCTGCTGGGCAGCCTGAAGCGGGGATAAAGTGCGGACAGGGCGGCGCCGGTCACCCCATGCAGAAGGCGCAGAGCTTGTTCCCGTCGAGGTCGCGGAAATAGCTGAACCATAGACCCGGGCCTCGAAGGCCTGGAACGCCCGCACAGGCGCCGCCTAGCTCCAACGCCCTGGCGTGGAAGGCGTCGACCTCTTCGCGGGTATCGAAGCCGAAGGCGAACATCGAGCCGTTGCCGACGGACGCCGGCTGGCCGTCATGCGGACCCAGAACGGCGAAATTGGGGGTGCGGTTCGCGCCATACACCCGCCCCCCAGAAGGATGCTCGAAGACGGGCCAGATCCCGGCCGAACCCAGCAGGGCGTCGTAAAACGCCTTGGCGTCGTCCATCCGGTTCGATCCCACGGTGGCGTAAACGAGCGCGCCCATCGCGTCCCTCCCTTGAAACCAAGGGATTCTACCGCTCGCGGCGATCGTGGCCAACCGGCGCTGTTCACCCCGGCGCGTCGAAGGGTCCGCCGCTCAGCCCCTCGGGATCAGCCGCCACATGCGAAGCGGGTGCCGCACGGCGCCCGCTTCGGCGCCGGCTGCGTCGCCTCGACCGATATAGAGGTCGGCGCGGACGGGGCCGCGGATGGCCGAGCCGGTGTCCAGGGCCATGACCAGGCCGCGATAGCTGGCGCGGGCGCCCACCAGATTGCCGCCGTCGGCCTCGATCCAAACCGCGTCGCCATAGGTCCAGCGCGAGGGGTCCACCGCCACGGAGCGGCGCGCGGGCAGGGGCACGCCGGCCGCGCCGGTCGCCTCGGCGCCGTCGTCGGGACTGACGGCGAAGAAGATGTAGCGCGGGTTCAGCGCCATCACCGCACGGGCCTCGGCCCCGCGATGGGCGGACAGCCAGCCGCGAATGGCGTCGCCGGAGGTTCCATTCTGGGGCAGCAGGCCGCGCTCGGCCATCGGCCGGGCGATGCCGACGAAGGGCTTGCCATTGTCGGCGGCATAGGCCGCGCGAAGCCGGGCGCCGTCTGGGAAGGTCAGCGTCCCCGAGCCCTGAATCTGCAGGAAGAAGAGATCCTCGGCCCGCATCCAGGCCAGGGCCGACGACTGAGCCGATCCCAACTCGATCATGCTGCGGTCGCCGACGTCGGACAGGTTGGCCGGGCGGCTGAGGACGGGGGCGTCGAACTCGGCGTCCGGCGTCCGGCGCGCCGGATACTCAGGCGCGAAATAGGCGGTCAGCAGACCCGCCCGGCCATCATCGGTGCGGGCCTCGGCGGCGACGAAATTCGTTTCGAGGAAGGCGCGGGCGTCGCTGGGCGAAAGCCGGCTGGAGGCCAGATTGCGGGCGCGGGCACAGACGGCGGCGGCCGCGCTGTCCCTGAGCCGGCCGCAGCCGGCGACATAGGCGCGGAAAGCCGCCAGATGGTCTTCCTCGGCCCAGCCGGGCAGGGCGCCGAGGCTCATCCCCTCGACCGAGGGCGGCGGCGGAACCGGCCCCGGCCTTGTCGACGGCAGCCGCGGCGTCACCGCTGGCGTCGAGGCGCATGCCGCCGCGAACAGCAGGAGAGACAGGACGCCCGCCCGGGCCGCGCCCGACCGGCTGAACGGAAGGACGGGCGACAGGGCGGAGACAGGCATCAGGCGCTGGCCGGCTCGACGCGAGCCAGAGCCCAGTTCGGGTCGGCGGCGCCGAGGACGCGCTCGAAAGTCCACAGCTCGGCGGTGCGGCGCTCCGCGGTCGCAGCCTCGCCCGACGCCGGGGTCACGACGCTGCGCATCTCGGCCAGGAAGCGGACCTTGGCGACGGCGCGGTCGTCCTTGACCGTAGCCAGTTCCAGGTCGGCGCGCGGCGGATGCAGGAATTCGGTCTGTTCACGGTCGCCGCGGGCCTCGCGGGCGGCGATGCCCGCCTCGAACGAGGTCATGACCGCGGGGGTCAGAAGGGGGCGCAGGGCCTCGCGGTCGCCCGAGGCGTAGCCGCGCACGATAGTTTCATAGGCTTGACGCGCGCCCTCCAGGAAGCGGGCGGGATCGAAGGCTGGGTCACGCGCCTTGAGCCCGGCGACGGCAGCGGCCGTGGCGGCGTCCACGCCAGGCGTGAGCGCAGCAGGCGTCGGACCGGCCATGGGCGCGACCTGAGGCAGGCGGGCGTCTTCCTGCGGCTGACGTCCGACCTTCTTGCCCAGCACATTGTAGAGCGTGAACAGCAGCACCGCAGCGACGATGGCGAACATGACGATCTGGAATTGCACGGGCACGGGCTTCACCTGATTGGCGCGCGCCCAAGGGGGGGCGACGGGCGCGCATCTGTTATGGTGAGGATTAGGGGGCGATCCCGCTGGGCGCAAGGCGAGGGGCGTCCAGAACGCGGGTCTCGCCGTTGCGGCCAATAGCCTCGCCGTGGTAGTCGCGGGCCCTTCACCCCGGACCCGGAGCGGTCCGGCGTCCCTTGTTTTCAGACTGACGGCTTTCTTCATGACCGACGCCACCGCCCCCGCCGACACCGCCGCCAACGGCCAGACCGAGCTGATGGAAGGCCAGGGACAGCCGGCCGGTCCGGGCTTCCGCATTCTGGCGCAATATGTCCGCGACCTGTCCTTCGAAAACCCGCGCGCGCCGGAAAGCCTGCGCATCGAGGGCAAGCCGGCCATCGACATGGGCGTCGAAATGAACGCCGCCGGTCGTCCCGACGGCCTGTTCGAGTTGGACCTGAAGCTGTCGGTCAAGGCCACGGGCGAGGACAAGGCCGCGGTGTTTCACGTGGAACTCGTCTACGGCGGCCTGTTCGCCCTGCAAGGCGTCGCCCCGCAGGACATCGAGCCCATGCTGCTGATCGAGTGCCCGCGCTACCTCTTCCCCTTCGCGCGTCAGGTCATCGCCCAGGCCACCTCGGACGGCGGCTTCTACCCGCCCTTCATGGTCGACCCGATCGATTTCGCCGCCATCTATGTCGCGCGCCAGCAGCAGATCGCCAGCGGCCCGGCCGAAACCGGCCAGGCATGAATTAAGGGTCGCTAACGCCCGTCGCGCGGCGACGGGCTGCTTGAGCGACAGTCTATGCATGAGAATGAAAACGGCTCGGCGTGACAGCGTCGGGCCGTTTTTCTTTGCGCGTCAGGCGGCGGCTTCGTCCTGGACCTCGACGGTCACGCCGTAACCGGCCCACAGGCTGTAATCCTTCAGCGCCGCTTTCAGGAAGGCCAGATGCGCCGCCTGCTCCGCTTCGGTCGAACGATAGGGCAAGGGGTTGGGTCGCGCGCCATGGCTGACTGCGGCCGCCGCCGCCGTGGCCTGCGGACTGCGGATCGTGGTCAGATCCAGCGCCCGTTCCTTGCCGCCGCGCAACTCTAGATAGACCTCGGCCAGCAGGCGGGAGTCGATCAGGGCGCCGTGCAGGGCCCGGTCGACCAGCGAGATCTTGAACCGCTTGCACAGGGCGTCCAGCGAATTGGGCATGCCCGGAAAGCGCTTCTGGGCCAGCTGCAGCGTGTCGATCCACCGCTCCTGATGCGGCGGCTTCTGGCCAATGCGGCTGTATTCGAAGTCGATGAAGTTGCGGTCGAAGTTGGCGTTGTGGGCGATCAGGGGGGCGTCGCCGATGAACTCCAGCAGGTCGGCGGCAATCTCGTGGAACTTGGGCGCGTCGCGCACCTGGTCGTCGGTGATGCCGTGGACCCGGATCGCGTCCGGCGGGATCAGCCGCTCGGGATTGACCAGACGGTGGAAGGTCCGGCCGGTGGGCAGCAGGTCGTGGATCTCGATACAGCCGACCTCGATCAGGCGGTCGCCCGTCTTGGGGTCGAATCCAGTGGTTTCGGTGTCGAGGACGATTTCGCGGGCCATGTCCCCTTAATGGGGTAAGCCGCGCCTGGACGAAAGAGCGGGCTCAGCCCCGGCGCGGCGGCGTCCACGATGGATCGAGGACTGTCCCCACGATTTCGCGCACCTGAACCC
The DNA here is from genome assembly GCF_056399785.1 of Brevundimonas sp. 01N35. Lineage (NCBI taxonomy): Bacteria > Pseudomonadati > Pseudomonadota > Alphaproteobacteria > Caulobacterales > Caulobacteraceae > Brevundimonas > Brevundimonas sp. 01N35. The sequence continues at coordinate 31,240 of NZ_JBFTRZ010000010.1, read as the reverse complement.
GCGCCGCGTCCAGCCCCCGGCCCGTGTCGACCAGGAAGTCGGCGCGGCGGCGCTTCTCGGCGTCCGGCGTCTGGCGGGCCAGGATGGCGTCAAACCGTTCGCGGGTCATGCCGGGGCGGGCCAGGACCCGCGCCGCCTGCACCTCGGAATCGGCGGTGACCACGACCACGGCGTCCACCGCCGCATCGCCGCCCGTTTCGAACAGCAGGGGGATGTCCAGCACGGCCAGCTTGATGCCGTTCGCCTCGGCCGCCGCCAGATCGTCGGCGCGGCCCCGCACTACCAGCGGATGAACGATCCCCTCCAGCCGGCGGAAGGCGTCCTCGTCGCGGCCAAGCGCGTCGGCCAGACGGGTGCGGTCCACGGCGCCGTCGACGACCACGCCGGGAAAGGCCTCGCCCACCGGGCCGACCGCCTCGCCGCCGAGGGCGTAGAGGTCATGCACGGCCGCGTCGGCGTTCCAAACCAGAGCGCCTTCGTCGGCGAACATCTGGGCCGTGGTGGACTTGCCCATGCCGATCGAGCCGGTCAGGCCGAGGACGATCATTCCATTTCCCCCAGATGCGCCAGCAGCAGGGCGCGCAGGTCCAGGGGCGGGGGCGGACGACGGAACAGGGCCGTAAACGAGGGCGCCGCCTGGCCGATCAGCATGGCCAGTCCGTCCACCGTGGTCAGGCCCCGCGCTCGGGCCGCCGCGAGGAAAGGCGTGACGACGGGCTTGTAGGTCATGTCCATGACCACGGCGGTCGCCTTCAAGGCCGACAGGTCGATGCTCGGCTGAACGCTGAGGGCGTTGATGACCAGATCGGCCGAGGCCAGCGCAGACTCTTCGACCACTGTGACTGACGGGCCCAGATCGGCGGCCAGGGCCTCGGCCCGGTCGCGCGAGCGGTTGAGGATGCGGATGCTCGCCCCCGCCTCGATCAGGGCGCCCGCGCCGGCCCTTGCGGCCCCGCCAGCGCCCAGCATGACCACGACGGCGTCTTTCAGGACCAGTCCCGGCGCCTGCTCGGCCAGGGCAACGAGGACGCCGACGCCGTCGGAACTATCGGCGCGCACCCGGCCGTCCTGAAACACCAGGATATTGGCCGAGCCGGTCGCCCAGGCCGCGGCGCTGGCTTCGTCGGCCAGGGCGAAGGCCTGTTCCTTGAAGGGGGCGGTGACGTTCAGTCCCTGGACCAGGCCGGCGCGGCCGGCGGCGACCAGAACGTCGAACCCGGCAGCGTCCTTGGGCGCGAAGGGCATATAGGCGCCGTCGATATTCCCGGCTTCCAGCCAGGCGTTGTGGATGACGGGGCTCAGCGAATGGGCCACCGGCTGACCGGCGATGCCGGCCAGCATGGCGGCGCCGGTGATGCGGTTGCGGCCAGAGCAAAAGGAAGGGGAGGCGGTCACGACGCGATCACTCCAGCCCGGCGCAGCTCAGCCAGAACCGGCCACAGGGGCAGACCGAGGACGGTGAAATAATCGCCTTCGACCGCCTCGAACAACTGCGAACCCAGCCCCTCCAGCCGGTAGGAGCCGACGCAGGTCAGCAGCGCCTCGCCCTCGGCCGCCAGATAGGCGTCGAGGAAGGCGTCGGAGAAGTCGCGCATCTTCATCTCGACCGTGTCGACGCCCGACCAGACCACCTGGCCGTTGCGGGCCAGGGCCGCGCCGGAATGCAGCTGATGGGTGCGACCGCGCATGGCGATCAGGCCCTCGCGCGCCGCCGTCAGCGTCGGGGCCTTGGAAACCAGGCCGCCGTCGAAGGCCAGGGTCTGATCGGCGCCCAGGACCCAGGCGTCGGCGTCGTGGCGCGAGACGGCCAGGGCCTTGGCCCGCGCCAATTCGACCGCCAGTTCGACCGGATCGACGCCCGGCATCTTCAGGGCGTCTTCGTCCACATCGGCCACCTGCACTGTGAAGGGCACGCCCGCGTCGGTCAGGACGGCGCGTCGCGCCACGCTCTTGGAGGCCAGAATCAGCCGTTCGACGTCGTTTTTCACCAGGCCGTCCCCACGCGGCGCGTGCGCCGCTCGCTCAAAAGATTGATGATAGCCGCAGCGGTCTCCTCGACCGAGCGGCGGGTCACATCGATAGTCGGCCAGCCGCGTCGTTCGAAGGCGCGTCGCGCCCTGATCGTCTCCTCACGCACGGCGTCGTGGTCGACATAGTTGGAGGCGTGGTGAGCGTTCAGTCCCTCCAGCCGGTTACGGCGGATCTGCACCAGCCGGTCGGGGGACACTGTCAAACCCACGACCAGCGGGTTCTTCAACTGGGTCAGCCGCTCGCCGTCTTCCTGGCCCGGCACCAGCGGCACATTGGCGGCGCGAATGCCGCGATTGGCCAGATAGATGCAGGTCGGGGTCTTGGAGGTCCGGCTGACCCCGCACAGGACCACGTCGGCGTGCTCCAACTGCTCCAGCGTGCCCTGGCCGTCGTCGTGGGCGATGGCGAAGTCCAGGGCGCCGATCCGATTGAAATAGCCGTGGTCCAGCGCGTGCTGGGCGCCCACGCGGGTCGAGATGTTGGCGCCCAGATAGCCCGACAGGGCGCCGACCAGGGGATCCAGGGCGCCGATCTGCGGCGTCTGCAGCCGGCGGCAGCCTTCTTCCAACTGTTCGCGCAGTTCGCGGTCGACCAGGGTGTGCAGCACCACGCCGGGCGCGCCGGCCACCTCCTCCAGCACCCGCTCCATCTGTTTGGGCGAGCGGACCAGGGCGTAGATATGTTCGATGGGGATGACGCCGTCGAAACGGGCGATCACGGCCTTGGCCATGGCGTTCAGGGTCTCGCCGGTCGAGTCCGAGACCAGGTGGACATGGAAATAGGTGGCGAGACGCGAGGATCCGGACGGGCGGGCGGGGCTCATGGCGTGATCGTCTCCTATCCTCGGTCGCCGGCGCGGATATCGTCGGACTCTTTCCCCGCTGCCTGTGCAAAAGCCGGGGCGCCGTTCGACATCGACTGGGCGCCGAATCCTCTAGCAAGCCCAGGTCCCGGTCGCGAGCGGGGATCACGGGCGCCGATTGCCGAACGGCGCCTGGAGTCGTTCATACAGGCGCCGTTCAATTATCCTCACCCGGGGATAAGGCGCCTTATCCAAATTTGGCGCCCGGCGCCTTTCCCACAACGGCGCCCAGATCGGACTCCCGTCACAGCGGGCCCAGAGCCGGTTATCCCCGTTATGAACACCCCATCGACGGATCCGCTGGATTCGTTCGCTCTGAAATGGGGAGAACCCTGTCGATCGACGGGACGAGCAGATTCTATCCCCGCACTTCAGCCCCCTGCTTCCATCCTCCAATTCTCTCAATTCTTATTCTTGAATAGGGATTGAGGCTTGGGGGTGTGCATCCTAAAGCCCGAGACCATGAGCACTCCCCTTCTGATCCAGGCTCTCCAGGGCCAGACCCTCGCCCGCCCGCCCGTGTGGTTCATGCGTCAAGCTGGGCGCTACCTGCCGGAATACCGCGCGCTACGGGCCAAGGCGCCGGACTTCATCGCCTTCTGCCTCAATCCGGAGATGGCCGCGGAAGCGACTCTGCAGCCCATGCGCCGGTTCGGCTTTGACGCCGCCATCGTCTTCGCCGACATCCTGCTGATCCCGGGCGCCCTGGGACAGAAGGTCTGGTTCGAAGCCGGCGAAGGTCCGCGCCTCGGCGCCCTGCCGTCGGTGGAGTCGATGCGGGCGCTGGCTTCCGGGGCGGGGGAAGCCCTGAAGGCGGTGGGCCAAACCCTCAGCCTGGTGCGCGCTGAACTGGAGCCGGAACGGGCCCTGATCGGGTTCGCCGGCGCGCCTTGGACGGTCGCCACATATATGCTGGACGGTGAAGCCCGCACGATCGCTAAGGGCGAGCGCGCCACGGCCCGGACCTACGCCTATGCGGAACCCGAGAAGGTCGCGGCCCTGCTCGATGTTCTGGTCGAGGCCACGGCCCATTATCTGAAGATGCAGCAGGACGCCGGCGCCCAGGTGCTGAAGATTTTCGAGAGCTGGGCCGAGGGCCTGCCCGACGATCTGTTCGAGAGTCTGGTCCTGAAGCCTCACCAGGCGCTGGTGGCCCGCGCCCGGGCCCTGGGGGTCACCGTGCCGCTCATCGGCTTCCCAAGAGGCTCAGCGGCGCTTGCGGAGCGTTATGCGAGCAGTTGCGACGTCCAAGGCGTGGCGCTGGACACCGCCTGTCCTCTGGAAGTCGGCAAACGGGTTCAAGCCATCAAGCCGATCCAGGGCGCGCTCGATCCGCTGTTGCTGCGGGCCGGCGGCGATGCTCTGGACCGCCGGGTCGATCAGCTGATGGAGGCCTGGGGCCAGGGGCCGTGGATCTTCAACCTAGGCCACGGCATTCTGCCGGACGTGCCCATCGCCCATGTCGAACAGGTTCTGCGCCGGATCGGCGCCCAATGACCGCAGACGCCGCCGCGAACACTCATCCCAACCGGCGCGTGGCGGTCGTGCTGACCAATCTCGGCGGACCGGACGGGCCTGACGCGGTCAAACCCTTCCTGTTCAACCTGTTCAACGACCCGGCCATCATCGGCCTGCCGGGCATCGTCCGCACGCCCCTGGCCCGACTGATCTCCTCGCGCCGCGAGAAGTCGGCCCAGGCCAACTACGCCCTGATGGGCGGGGGGTCGCCCCTGCTGCCCGAGACGCTGAAACAGGCGGCGGCCCTGTCTGAGGCTCTGGCCGACGCGACGCCGGGGGACGAGACCGAGGTCTTCATCGCCATGCGCTACTGGCATCCTCTGACCGAGGATACGGCGCGGGCGGTGGCGTATTTCCAGCCCGACCATGTCGTCTTGCTGCCTCTCTATCCGCAGTTCTCGACCACCACGACGGCCTCGTCGCTGAAGGCCTGGCGCGAGGCCTATCAGGGGCCGGGCGAGGTCCACGCCGTCTGCTGCTATCCCGACGCCGAGGGTCTGGTCGAGGCCCAGGCCCGGCTGATCCGCGAGACGATGGATCGTGCCGAAGGCAAACCCGTGCGCGTGCTGTTCTCGGCCCACGGTATTCCGGAAAAACTGGTTGCGGCGGGCGATCCCTATCAGGCCCAGATCGAGGCCACCGTGGCCGCCGTCGTCGCCCGCATGGGGCTAAGCGACTGGGCCATCTGCTATCAGAGCCGGGTGGGGCCGCTGAAATGGCTGGGTCCGGCCACGCCCGAGGCCATCGAACAGGCGGCCAAGGACGGCGTCGGCGCCGTGATCGTGCCGATCGCCTTCGTTTCCGAACATGTCGAGACCCTGGTCGAACTGGATCTCGAGTACGGCGAACTGGCCGCCAAGGTCGGCTGCGCTCCCTACCTGCGCACTCCCGCCGTGGGGGTGGAGCCCGCTTTCATCGCCACCCTGGCCCAGGCCGTGAAAGCGGCGCTGCACACCTCGGGCGTTGCGCCGCAGGGCGTGTCCAAGGGAGACTTCTGCGTCGGGCGGAAAGCCTGCGCCGGCGGCTGTTCAAAACGCGTCAAAGCAGCCTAGAACCACACTATGAACGCCTATGATCTCGCTCGCGGCCTGCACATCCTGGCGGTCATCGCCTGGATGGCGGGGATGCTCTTCCTGCCGCGCCTCTACGCTTACGACGCCGAAATGGCGACCAAGCCCGAGCCGCTGCGTAGCGAGATGCGCGCCCTGCTGCGCACCTGGCAGACCCGGCTGCTGCGCATCATCATCAATCCGGCCATGATCCTGGCCTTCGTCTTCGGCGGCTGGCTGATCTGGATCGACGGGACGGGGCGCGGCTGGGATCTGTTCGAACAGCCTTGGATGGTGACCAAGCTGCTGGGCGTCGTCGCCTTGGTGAGCTGGCACGGCTTCCTGGCTCGCGAGCGCAAGAAGATCGCCGCCGGGACCTCGACCCACAGCGGCCGCTTCTGGCGCATGACCAACGAGATTCCCTTCCTGATCGCCATCGTCATGGTGCTGTCGGTCACGCTGGAATGGACCTTCTAAGGCGCTAACGTTCGCGACGCGGTCGCTCGCTGCTTGAGCGCAGACCCTAATTTCCTCCCCACTTGTGGGGAGGGGGACCACCAAGTGGTGGAGGGGGCGACGCAAACGTCAGCCGTCGAGACGCCCCCTTCGTCACGTCGCCTGCGGCGCCGCGCCACCTCCCCATGGAATGGGGAGGAAAGGGCTGCCCTCTTGACCCCGGCTGTCGTTTTGTGGTTCCGCTCATGGTGAACCGTTCGGCGTGGTCCCATCGCGATCCGCAGGGCGGTCCCTCTCTTCTCGCGACGCCTGCCGGATTGATCCTGCGGGAGCCCGTCGCCCTCCCTCTGGCCGCAAGGCCGCGACATCGACAGACGAACCGCCCTCGACGCTTCACTGCGTCTGAGCGCGCGAGCGAGCACGCCATGACCGATACGCCCGAAAACAACGACCAGGCTGAGCAAGCCGTTGAAACTGTTGCGGAACGTCCGCGCAAGACGCTGACCCTGGGCGGCTCCAGAGCGCCGGTCGAAGCCGCGCCGGAACCCGAGGTCGAGGTCGAAGCCGAGGACTCCTCCGAGATCGTCAACGACGATACCGGCATCGACACCTCGGCCGAGGCGGACGAGGACGACATCGTCCCCAACGGTCGCATCACCCTGCAGGAACTGAACGAAAAGACACCGGAAGACCTGGTCGCCTTCGCCGAAAGCCTGGAGATCGAGAACGCCGGCAACCTGCGCAAACAGGACCTGCTCTTCGCCATCCTGAAGACCCTGGCCGACGAGGAGGTGGAGATCATCGCCTCGGGCGTGCTGGAGATCCTGCCGGACGGCTTCGGCTTCCTGCGCAGCCCCGACGCCAACTATCTGCCGGGTCCGGACGACGTCTATGTCTCGCCGTCGCAGATCCGTCGCTTCGGCCTGCGCTCGGGCGACACGGTGCACGGCGCCGTGCGCGGTCCGCGCGAAGGCGAGCGCTACTTCGCTCTGCTCAAGGTCGATACGATCAACTTCGAAGATCCGGAGATGGTCAAGACCAAGGTCCTGTTCGACAACCTGACCCCGCTCTATCCCGAAGAGCGGCTGCACATGGAAATCCAGGACCCGACGCTCAAGGATCGCTCCGGCCGGATCATCGATATCGTCGCGCCGCTCGGCAAGGGCCAGCGCTGCCTGATCGTGGCCCCGCCGCGCGTCGGCAAGACGGTCATGCTGCAGAACATCGCCAAGTCGATCGAACGCAACCACCCGGAAGTCTTCCTGATCGTCCTGCTGATCGACGAACGCCCCGAAGAAGTCACCGACATGCAGCGTACGGTGAAGGGCGAAGTTGTCGCCTCGACCTTCGACGAACCGGCCACCCGTCACGTGGCTGTCGCCGAAATGGTCATCGAAAAGGCCAAGCGTCTGGTCGAGCACAAGAAGGACGTGGTGATCCTGCTGGACTCCATCACCCGCCTGGGTCGCGCCTACAACGCCACCGTACCGTCGTCGGGCAAGGTGCTGACCGGCGGCGTCGACGCCAACGCCCTGCAACGCCCCAAGCGCTTCTTCGGCGCCGCGCGCAACGTGGAGCAGGGCGGGTCGCTGACCATCATCGCCACGGCCCTGATCGACACCGGCAGCCGCATGGACGAGGTCATCTTCGAAGAGTTCAAGGGCACGGGTAACTCGGAAATCGTGCTGGACCGCAAGGTCGCCGACAAGCGCATCTTCCCGGCCATCGACGTGCTCAAGTCCGGAACCCGCAAGGAAGACCTCATCACGCCGAAGGACCAACTGGCCAAGACCTATGTCCTGCGCCGCATCCTCAACCCGATGGGTCCGCAGGACGCCATCGAGTTCCTGCTCGACAAGATGCGCCAGTCCAAGAACAACGGCGATTTCTTCCAGTCCATGAACACCTGACCATTCTTGGTTCCCTAACGCCACGCGCGCGGCGCGTGGCTGCTTGAGGGATGGTCAGTCTCGTTTCACGTGAAACAGAAGGGCGAACGTCATGAAGCTGAACATCGAAATCGACTGCACCCCGGCCGAGGCCCGCGCCTTCCTCGGCCTGCCGGACGTGACCGTGCTGAACGACCATCTGGTGGCCGAGATGCAGAAGCGGATGGACGCCAATATGGCGTCGCTGCAGCCCGACGAACTGATGAAGACCTGGACCAGCTTCGGCGCCCAGGCTCAGGATCAGTTCCGTCGTCTGATGGAAGCCGCCGTCAAACCGTGACCACGCTTTCCACCCGATTTCATGGGGAGGAGAAGGGCTATGATTGACACCATCTTCGCCCTGGCCACGCCGCCGGGACGCGGCGCCATCGCCATTCTGCGCCTGTCCGGGCCTGGCGTGGACGCGGCGCTGACCGCCCTGGGGGCGGGGGGGCTGACGCCGCGTCTGGCGGCCCTGCGCACCCTGCGTCATGACGGCGAGATGGTCGATCAGGCCCTGGTCCTGCGTTTCCCCCGGCCCAATTCCTATACCGGCGAGGACTCGGCCGAACTGCATCTGCACGGTGGCCGGGCCGTGGTCGAGGCCGCCAGCCGGGCCTTGATCGCCCTTGATGTGCGCCCCGCCGAGCCGGGCGAGTTCACCCGTCGCGCCTTCCAGAACGGCCGCATGGATCTGGCTCAGGCCGAGGCCGTGGCCGACCTGATCGACGCCGAAACCAGCGCCCAGAAGGCTCAGGCCCTGGGCCAGCTCGAAGGGGCGTTGAGCGCCGCCTACGCCGGATTCCGTCGCGATCTGCTCAAGGCCCTGTCCCTGGTCGAGGCCGAGATCGATTTCCCGGATGAAGAAGTCCCCGACAATCTGGCCCGCACCGCCGGCCCGGTTCTGGATCAGCTGGCCGCCGATCTGCGCGCCGCCCTGGCCGATTCCGATCGCGGGCGGCGGGTCCGCGAGGGCTATCGCATCGTCCTGATCGGTGAGACCAACGCCGGCAAGTCGTCGCTTTTCAACGCCCTGACGGCGCGCGAGGCGGCCATCGTCACCCCCATCGCCGGCACCACCCGCGACGTTCTCGACGCCGAACTGATGATCGGCGGCTACGCCGTCACCCTGTCTGACACGGCCGGTCTGCGCGACAGCGAAGACGTGGTCGAGGCCGAGGGCATCCGCCGTGCCCGCCTGCGGGCGCAGGAGGCGGACCTGCGTCTCTGGGTCCGGGCGCCGGGCCTGGGGCAGGGGCAGGATCCTGCCGTCGCCTTCGCCCAATCCGACGACCTGCAGATCCTGAACAAGGCCGATCTCGCCGCCGCGACGCCCGCCGAGGGGCTCGACGCTCTGGCTGTCAGCACCACGACGGGGCAGGGGTTGTCCGAACTGCACGACTGGATCGCCGCTCGGTTGCAACAAGACCTGTCCGGCGCCGACTTCCCCGCGGTGACGCGCGAACGCCATCGGCGTCGTCTGGTCGAGGCCCTCGCCGCCGTGGATGCGGGCAGGCGGGCCCTCGACCTGGCGCCGGAAATGGCGGGCGATGATCTGCGCCGCGCCGCCGACGCCCTGGCCCGGGTCACCGGCGCTATCGGCGTTGAGGACATTCTCGGCGAGGTCTTCTCGACCTTCTGCATCGGCAAGTAGCCGCAGAACCAGGGTGTTTCACGTGAAACAACGGCGTCGTCGCAGTGGCGATCCGACGTCGGATAGACTATGTCCTCGGCCATGAGTTCCTCCCCCTCCACGACCTTCGACGTCATCGTCATCGGCGGCGGCCACGCTGGTTGCGAGGCCGCAGCGGCCTCGGCGCGCGCCGGCGCCCGCACCCTGCTGCTGACCCAGAAGCTCGAGACCGTCGGCGAGATGAGCTGCAACCCGGCCATCGGCGGCCTGGGCAAGGGCCATCTGGTGCGCGAGATCGACGCCCTAGACGGCGTCATGGGCCGACTGGCCGACGTCTCGGGCATCCAGTTCCGCCTGCTGAACCGCTCCAAGGGCGCCGCCGTGCGCGGCCCGCGCAGCCAGATCGACCGTCGCCTCTATCGCGAGGCCATGCAGGCCGAACTGGCCCAGACGCCGAACCTGACCCTGATGGCCGGCACCGCCGAGGCCCTGATCCTGAACGGCGACCGCGTCGTCGGCGTCACGACAGGCGAGGGGATCGAGCTGCGCGCCGGGGCCGTAGTCCTGACGACCGGCACCTTCCTCAATGGCGTGATCCATCGTGGCGAGGAGCGCATCGCCGCCGGTCGCTTTGGCGAGGCGCCGTCGGTCGGCCTGGCCGCCGACCTCTACGGCTCCGGCCTGATGATGGGGCGTCTGAAGACCGGCACGCCCGCGCGTTTGGACGGCCGCACCATCGCCTGGGACCGGCTGGAGATGCAGGCGGCGGACGAGGAGCCCGTGCCGTTCAGCTTCCTGACCGACCGGATCAAGGTGCCGCAGATCGCCTGCGGCATCACCCACACGACCGAAGAAACCCACCGGATCATCGCAGAAAACCTGGGCGAGAGCGCTGTCTATGGCGGCAAGCTGTCGGGCCGGGGGCCGCGCTATTGTCCGTCGATCGAGGACAAGGTGGTCCGCTTCGCCGACAAGACCAGCCACCAGGTCTTCCTGGAGCCCGAAGGTCTGGACGATCCGACCGTCTATCCTAACGGCATTTCGACCTCGGTGTCCGACGCGACCCAGATGGCCTTCCTGCGGACCATGCCCGGTTTGGAACAGGTCGAGGTCTTCCGCTTCGGCTACGCCATCGAATACGACTATGTCGATCCGCGCGAACTGACCCCGGCGCTGGAGGTCAAGAAGCGGCCCGGCCTCTATCTGGCGGGCCAGATCAACGGCACGACGGGCTATGAGGAGGCGGGGGCGCAAGGCCTGATCGCCGGCCTCAACGCCGCCCGCGCCGCCGCCGGTTCGGACCCGATCATCCTCGGCCGGGACCAGGCCTATATCGGCGTCATGATCGACGACCTGGTGACGCGCGGCGTCACCGAGCCCTATCGCATGTTCACCAGCCGGGCCGAGTACCGGCTGACCCTGCGCGCCGACAACGCCGACGTGCGCCTGACCCCGCTCGGCATCGCCGCCGGGATCGTCGGCGCCGACCGCGCGAAAGTATGGCTGGAGAAGGCGGACCAGTTGGACCGCGCGAACCATGTTTCACGTGAAACCCAGTTCACGCCCAAGGAGGCCGGCCTGATCGGCATCACCGTCAACGCCGACGGCCAGCGCCGCTCGATCCGAGACCTGCTGTCCTTCCCGGGCGTGACGTTGGACCATTTCGCCGCTGTCCGGCCCGAGATCGCCGACTGGGCGCCCGGCGTGCGCGAGCAGGTCGAGATCGACGCCGTCTATGCCGGCTATCTGGACCGTCAGGCGTCCGAGGCCGAGGCTCTGCGTCGGGAGGAGGGCCTGTCCCTGCCTGAGGGCCTCGACTATGCCGCCATCGGCGGGCTGTCGAATGAGGTCCGCGAGAAGCTGGCCATGGTCCAGCCCCGCACCCTGGGTCAGGCCGGCCGGATTGAAGGCATGACGCCGGGCGCGCTGACGGCGCTTCTGGCCCATGTGAAGAAGGCGACGCCGCTCGCCGCAGAAGTCGAGACCATAGTCGCGTGAGCCTGGACCCCGTCGCCGCCTTCCGCGCCCATGCCGGGGCCAGTGAAACCCAGATCGCCGATCTGACCGCCTTCCTGGGCATGCTGACCGAGGCCAATGAGGTGATGAACCTGGTCGGGCCGGACTCTATCCCCGACTTCTGGAACCGTCACGCCTGGGACAGCGCCCAGCTGCTGGCCCTGGCGCCCGAGGCCCTGACCTGGGCCGATCTGGGCGCCGGCGCCGGCTTCCCCGGCGTGGTCCTGGCCATCCTGCTGAAGGACCGTCCCGACGCCCATGTCTGGCTGATCGACAGCCTCGGGAAACGCTGTCGCTTCCTCGAACAGGTGGTCGAGGCGCTGGATCTGCCGGCGACGGTGATCAACGGCCGGGCCGAAGAGCAGGACGTCGAGGTCGACATCGTCACCGCGCGCGCCGTGGCGCCGATGGAGAAACTGCTGGCTTATGCACAGCCTTACTTCCAGCACGGTGCACAAGGCCTGTTCCTGAAGGGGGAGAAGGCCGAAGCTGAGTTGAAAGACGCGGCCAAGGTCTGGCATTTTAAGAGCGACCTCTCCGTCTCGCGCAGCGACCCGCGCGGCCGCATTGTTTCTGTCCGGAGCCTCCGCCGTGTCCGCTGATCGCGAGAAACAGACCCGAGTGCATCAAACTAGAGTCCTAGCCGTCTCCAACCAGAAGGGCGGGGTGGGCAAGACCACGACCGCCATCAACCTCGGCACCGCCCTGGCCGCCATCGGCGAAAAAGTCCTGATCGTCGACATGGACCCGCAGGGCAATGCCTCGACGGGTCTGGGTGTTCCACGTGAAACACGCCGAGCGACGATCTATGACGTCATCGTCGACGGCCGCCCCATCGACCTGTCGGCGGTGGAAACCGCGGTCCCCGGTCTGTTCATCGTCCCCGCCGACGCCGACATGTCGGGGGTCGAGATCGAACTGAGCCAGGCCGACCGTCGCTCCTATCGTCTGCGCGACGCGCTGGCGGCTCAGGGCGGCAACGGCCATACCCGGTACGACTATGTCCTGATCGACTGCCCGCCGTCGCTGAACCTGCTGACGCTGAACGCCATGGCCGCCGCCGACGCGGTTCTGGTGCCCTTGCAGTGTGAATTCTTCGCCTTGGAAGGCCTGACCCAGCTGATGCGGACCATCGACATGGTCAAGCAGAGCCTGAACCCGTCGCTGGAGATTCAGGGCCTGGTCCTGACCATGTACGACCGCCGCAACGCCCTGTCGGGGCAGGTGGCGGCCGACGTGCGCAGCCACTTCGGCGACAAGGTCTACGACAGCGTCATTCCCCGCAACGTGCGGGTGTCCGAGGCGCCGTCCTTCGGCAAGCCGGTGCTGATCTACGACCTGAAATGCACCGGCAGCCAAGCCTATCTCAAACTGGCCCGCGAGCTTGTCGCGCGCGAGCGACAGCGCCGCCTGGCGCTGGCCGCCTGATAGAATACAGAAACGGAAACAGCATCTTGTCCGAACGTCAGCGTGGTCTGGGCCGGGGTCTTTCGGCCCTTCTGGGAGAGAACGTCGCCGAGAGCGCGCCGGTTGACGGGCCTCAGCCGACCGGCGTGCGCGCCGTGCCGATCGAGAGCCTGAAGCCCAATCCCGACCAGCCGCGCAAACATTTCAGCGCCGACAATCTGGAAGAACTGACGGCCTCGATCCGCGACAAGGGCGTGCTGCAGCCCATCCTGGTGCGGGCCCAGCCCGGCGAGGACGGCGTCTGGCAGATCATCGCCGGCGAGCGCCGCTGGCGCGCGGCTCAGGGCGCGCGTCTGAAGACGGTGCCGATCATCGAGCGGGCCATGGACGACGTGGAGGTGATGGAGGTCGCCATCATCGAAAACGTCCAGCGCGCCGACCTGAACCCGGTCGAAGAGGCCATGGCCTATGGCTCGCTGATCTCGCGCTTTGGCAGGACCCAAGACGCCCTAGCCGGCGTGGTCGGGAAGAGCCGCAGCCACGTCGCCAACACCCTGCGCCTGCTGCAACTCCCCGACAGCGTGCTGAACCACGTCATGGAGAACCGGCTCTCGGCCGGTCACGCCCGCGCCCTGATCACGGCCCCCAACCCGGAGGCCCTGGCCGAACAGGTCCTGTCCAAGGGCCTGAACGTGCGTCAGACCGAGGCCCTGGCGCGCCGCGCCGCCGATGGTCCCAAGCCGTCGAAGGCCAAGCCGGTGCTGAGCGGGGAGGGCGCCGCCGACGTCGCCGCCCTGGAGCAGGATCTGGCCGACGCCCTGGGCCTGAAAGTCCTGCTGGCCGACAAGGGCGGCAAGGGCGAGATCACCATCAAATACGGCACGCTGGAACAGCTCGATGACCTGTGCCGCCGGTTGATGCGCGGCTGAAGGGTCTTTCTGGTCAGGACGTGCTAAGGTGCGTCCATGACCGATCAAACTGACAAGACCAGCGCGACCGAAGCCCTGAAACGCGCCCTCGCCGCTAAAAAGGCCGGGGCCCAGGGCGGACAGCCCGGCGCCAAGACCGTGGGCAAGGCCCCAGAAAAGGCGATGCAACGCCAAGCCGCCGCCATGAACCAGCCCGCCTTCCGCAAGGCCTCCAAGCGGGGCTAGTGCTCGCTTCCCTCTCCCAGCGGGAGAGGGCTTGAGCCTCCAAGAGCGAAGCGAATGGATAAGGCGAAAGGGTGAGGGGCCCAGGCCTCCAGTCGGCGTAAGTCGCGGAACGGCTTACGCCGAAGGCAACCAACGACCCTCATCCGGCCCTGCGGCCCACCTTCTCCCACTGGGAGAAGGGCGAGAGAGCCGAAGGCGTCGATAAGACGCCAACGGGAAGACGGTCCTCAAGCCGCTCCAAGCGCAATTGGTCCTTCGCCTAAAGCCCCATACGCTTCGCGCGGGCGGAGATTTCCAGCAACAGGCGTTCGGCGATCAGGGCTTCGGGCATTCCCGTGGTCTTAGTGGCGATGTCGGCGGTGTTGACGCTATCCTGGACCTCGTCGAGCATTTCCAGCCGCCAGGCGCGGGCCTGACGCAGGATTTCGGCCTCCTGTTTCCAGAAGACGCCGGCGGACTTGGCGGCCTCCTTGGCGCCGGCCCCGGAGGCTTGCAGCACATTGATTCGGCGAAGTTTTCCCAGGTGAATGGCGGCCATGCGCACGGCCATGACGGCGCTTTCGCCCTCGGCCAGGGCGCGGCGTAGGCCGGATTGCGCCGGGCCGGGGCGACCGCCGAAGGCTTGCAGCGCGGCGTCGGACAGCGAGGCGTCGGGCTCGACGCCTAAATGCTCTTCCAGTTCCGGCACGTCGATGATGCGACCGGAACCGGGGCCGATGTAGAGCACCAGGCGCTCGATCTCTTGGCGCATCAGACCGCGTTCGCGGGGCAGCCGGGCGACAAACCGGTCGAGCGCATCGCCGGTCAGGCCGACCTTGTCGGCCCCCAGAGCCTCGCGGGTCATGCGGGCCACGTCGCCGACCTCGTCTTCATAGCAGGCGATGCCGACAGCCCCGGCCGACTTTTCAGCCGCCTTGCGCAGGGCGGATTCGCGGCCGAGCGCCCCGGCCTCGATGACCAGCATGGCGTCGGGATTGTAGCCGCCGTCGGCGTGGATGGTCAGGGCGGCGGCGATGGCCTTGTCGACGCTGGGCTTGCCGTCCGACAGGCGGATGCGCACTAGGCGGCGCCCGCCGATCATGCTCAGCGCCGTCAGGGCCTCCTCCAGCTTGACCGCATCGCCGTCGATGTCGGCCTCAGTCAGGAAGGTGACGTTGAACGGGTCGTTCAGGTCGGGGGTGATGGCCTTGTAGAGGGTCAGGGCGCGCTCGGTGACGCCCGAGCGGTCCTTGCCGTGGATGACGGCGGCGCGGATATGGGCGTCCGGCGATTTCAGGAAGCGGTCGACCTCGGGCCGCTTGGCCAGGATCACGTGATCATCCCCCTCGGAGTGCGGCTCACTGGCCCGCCAGGGCGCGCATCAGGTCCAGCCGGATCAGGCGCGCCAGGTCGGCGGCGGCCCGGTCCTCGCCGTCCTGCTGGGCGGCGATGGCGGCGTAGGGCTGGTCGGCGGCGGCATAGGTGGTGGTCGTCGTCTGGGAGCCCTTGATCGGCGCGCCGCCGTCGGCCGGCGTCAGGGTCCAGTCGGCCTTGACCGTCAGCTCATAACGGCTGGCCGTATCGTCGATGCGCCGGCCCAGGGTGCGGCGATGCTGAACCACCTCGGTCGTCAGGCGATAGAGGGGCGTCGCCGCGCCGTTCCAGCCGAAGGCGTCCTCCAACTGCTCGCGCAGCCGATAGCCCAGGCGGTTGTCGGGGGTGGAGACGGCGATGCGCGACAGGCCCGCGCCCACGCCCCCGCTCTGGCCCATGTCGCCGTACATCGGCGTGAAGCCGCAGCCCGACGCCGCAAGGGCGCCGGCGACGGCCAGCAGGGCGAGGGCGCTGCGCATCAGCCGGCCACCAGATTGACGATACGGTCGGGCACCACGATCACCTTGCGGACGCTCAGGTTGTTGGCGGCAAGGTAGGCCTGAACCGTCGGATTGGCGAGAGCAGCGGCCTCGACCGTCGCATTGTCCGAACCGCGCGGCAGGACGACCTCGCCGCGGCGCTTGCCGCCGATCTGTACCGGCAGGATCACTTCGTCGTCGGCGGCCAGGGCGGCGTCATAGACGGGCCAGGGCGCGTCCAGCACCATGCCGTCCTGACCCAGGCGGGTCCAGGCTTCCTCGGCCAGGTGAGGGGTGAAGGGGGCGATCAGGCGGGCCAGGGCCGAAAGGGCCGTCTTCCGGGCCTCGTCGCTCGCCTTGTCGTGGTGACGGATGGTCGCCAGGAAGGCGTAGAGCTTGGCGATGGCCGAGTTGAAGCGGAAGCCTTCGACGCCCTCGCTGACGGCCTTGATGGCCTTGTGGGTTTCGCGGATCAGGCTGGCGTTCTGGGCGCTGTCGCCCTCGCCGTTGGTCGTGTCGGCGTCGAACTCGGCCCAGACGCGCTGGACGAAGCGGCTGGCGCCTTCGACCCCGCCGGGAGTCCATTGCACGTCGCGCTCCGGCGGGCTGTCGGACAGGACGAACAGACGGCCGGCGTCCACGCCATAGGTCCCCAGGATCTCCTGCGGGGCCACGACGTTCTTCTTAGACTTGGACATCTTCTCGATGTCGCCGATGCGGACCGTCTCGCCGGTCGACAACTGGCGCGCGCTGCGCTTGCCGTCGAGGGTCGTGATCTCGATGTCGGTCGGCTCGACCCAGGCCCCGTCCTCGCGGCGATAGGTTTCGTGGACCACCATGCCCTGGGTGAAGAGGCCGGCGAAGGGCTCCTTCACGTCCATTAGGCCGGCGTCCGACAGGGCGCGGGTGATGAAGCGGGCGTAGAGCAGGTGCAGGACCGCGTGTTCAACGCCGCCGATGTACTGATCCACCGGCAGCCATTTGGCGGCGGCGGCCTTGTTGATCGGTTCGTCCGCCTTCGGATCGGCGAAGCGGGCGAAGTACCAGCTGGAGTCGACGAAGGTGTCCAGCGTGTCCGTCTCGCGACGTGCCTCGCCGCCGCACGACGGGCAGTGGACGTGTTTCCACGTCGGGTGGCGGTCCAGCGGGTTGCCGGGCACGTCGAAGGTCACGTCCTTGGGCAGCTCGACCGGCAGTTGTTCGGCCGGAACCGGCACGACGCCGCAGGCCTCGCAGTGGATGACCGGGATGGGGCAGCCCCAGTAGCGCTGGCGGCTGACGCCCCAGTCGCGCAGGCGATAGATGGTCTTGGCCTGCCCTTGCGCCGCCGCCTCGATGCGGGCGATGGCCTCGGCCTTGGCGGCTTCGATGTCCAGGCCGTTCAGGAAGTCGGAATGGAAGATCGAACCGGGGCCGGTGTAGGCCTCGTTCGCCACGGCGAAGTCGTCGCCGGCGCCTTCAGGGCGGACGACCGGGATCACGGGCAGGTCGTATTTGCGGGCGAAGTCCAGGTCGCGCTGGTCATGGGCCGGGCAGGCGAAGATGGCGCCGGTGCCGTATTCCGACAGGATGAAGTTGGCGATCCAGACCGGAACCTCGGCCCCGGTGAAGGGATGGACGACCTTCAGGCCCGTGTCCCAGCCGATCTTTTCGGCCTGTTCGATCTCGGCCTGCGAGGCGCCGCCCTTGCGGCATTCGGCGACGAAGGCGGCGATCTCGGGATTGGCGTCGGCCAGCTGTTTCGCGATCGGATGATCGGGAGCCAGACCGACGAAGCTGGCGCCGAACAGGGTGTCGGGGCGGGTCGTATAGACCTCGACCGCCTCATGGCCGGCCGGCGCCGCGCCGGGCGCGAAGGCCCATTTCATCTGCAGGCCCCTGGAGCGGCCGATCCAGTTTTCCTGCATCAGGCGGACCTTTTCGGGCCAGCGGCCTTCCAGCGTCTTCAGGCCGTCGATCAGATCGTCTGCATACTGAGTAATGCGCAGGAACCACTGGTTCAGCTTGCGCTTCTCGACCAGGGCGCCCGAGCGCCAGCCGCGGCCGTCGATGACCTGTTCATTGGCCAGGACCGTGTTGTCGACCGGGTCCCAGTTGACGACCCCGTCCTTGCGATAGACCAGACCGCGTTTGTACAGCTCCAGGAACCAGGCCTGCTGCTTGCCGTAGTAGGCCGGGTCGCAGGTGGCGAACTCGCGGCTCCAGTCCAGCGACAGGCCCAGCAGCTTCAGCTGGTCGCGCATGGCGGCGATGTTGGACCAGGTCCAGTCGGCGGGATGAACGCCGCGCTCCATGGCCGCGTTCTCTGCCGGCATGCCGAAGGCGTCCCAGCCCATCGGGTGCAGGACGTCGAAGCCCTGGGCCCGCTTGTGACGCGCCACCACGTCGCCCATCACATAGTTGCGGGCGTGGCCCATGTGGATGTTGCCCGACGGATAGGGGAACATCTCCAGCACATAGTATTTGGGCCGGCCGGTGTCGTCGTTCGACACCGAGAAGGCGTCAGCGGCCGCCCAGCGGGCTTGCTGGCGGGGTTCGGCGGTCTTGGGCTCGTAACGAGTGGCCACGGCGTATCCTGAGGCAGCGCCTCAGGCGCTTGGCTTGAGGCGGGCCTGAGGTCAGCGTTAAGTGGCGAAAAGAGAGGCGGCTCTTAGCGAGCCGCGTTGGCGAGGTTGAGCTGACGGGCGCGGGTCAGGATGGCGTTCTCCAGATCCGTTTCCGTCTGGGCCGCGACCGGGGCGGCGGTCCAGGCGCCGGCGGCGTCCTTGACTTCCTTGGTCACCGACACGTTGAGGGCGTCGGCGCGCAGGCGGCGATCCAGAATAAAGACGGTCGCCTTGAAACGCTCGTTCGGCGCCTGCGGATTGACGTACCAGTCGTAGTTGATCACGCCGCCCCAGGGGTCGGCGCTGGCCAGAGGCATGAAGGCCAGGGTGTCCAGGGTGGCGCGCCACAGATAGGCGTTCACGCCGATGCCGAGCTGGGCGTCCGCCTTGGGCGTCTTCGCCTTGGCGCCGACGAAGGGCAGGCTGGAGCAGCCGCCGAGCAGCAGTCCCGACGCGATCAGGGCGACCGCAGCGCCGCGAACAAATGCCATTCCGAGAATCTCCGTAAGGGTTCGAGGTCGAGCCGTGATGCGGACCTCGCGCGCGTATGCCCGAAGAACCGCGCACGTCTGCGCCGCAGCGACGCTCTATAACACGGTGAAAAGGGGCGATGACAAGGCGAAGCGGTGTTCGGCCGCCGGAAGCCGACTTATTGGCGTGCTGTCAGCGCCACAGGGCGGCGTCAGAGTCGTTCGGAACCGGTTGCGCACGGCCACGTTGCGTTGACCGGGTGGACCAGCGGTGTCTAATCGCTGTGTCCTTGGGCTTCGGCCCTGGGTTCAGGAAAAAGGATCGGCGCGTCAACGCCGTTCCAAGGGTTGGAATATGCGTTTCGTTGCGATCATCGCTGCGACTGTGGGCGCCCTGGCTATCGCCGGGGTGGCTGACGACGCCTCGGCCCAGGCTCGCCGCGCGCCGGCGGTCTCCCTGACCGAAGCCGCGGCCCAGTCGTCGACCGCTCCGGCCGCGCCGCAACGTCGCGGTCTGCGCTGGAACGACAGCGGCCGCTGGGGCCTGAATTTCAACCTGAACCAGCCCGTCGGCCGCGAGACCGACTGGGGCGACGTTGAGGCCGGGGCCTATTACCGCCTCAGCCCGCGCCTGCGCGTCGGCGCCGCCGCCAACCTGGCCTCGCCCGAGATCGACCCGGC
Source organism: Brevundimonas sp. 01N35 (assembly GCF_056399785.1). NCBI lineage: Bacteria > Pseudomonadati > Pseudomonadota > Alphaproteobacteria > Caulobacterales > Caulobacteraceae > Brevundimonas > Brevundimonas sp. 01N35. Next base: position 11,597 of record NZ_JBFTRZ010000010.1, on the reverse strand, counting down.
TCGCGCCCCCGAGAGCGCCGCCGACCGCCGCGCCGCCCCGCGCGTGCGTCTGGAAACCATCTTCAAATTCTGATCGTGGCCTAGGCTTTTCAGGCGAGGAATGCCGTCTGCACGGCGTCCACGCCGGCGATGCCGTATGCGCCGGATCCGATCAGGGCGGTCGCATTGGCCGCGCCGATTCCGCCCAGGGCGTAGACGGGGCAGGGCGCCGCCGCCGCCATCGCGGCGAAGCCTTCGAGCCCCAGCGCCATCCTGACCGCCGAGGCGCCGCCCGCCGGGAAGACGGGCGACAGGACCAGGGCGTCCAGATCGCGCCCGGTCTTCACCGCCTGCAGCGAATGGGCCGCGCCCGTCAGCAGCCAGTCGGGCCGTCGTCCCGACAGGGCGTAGGCCGCCGACAGCGCCCGTTCCGGCAGATGCACCCCGTCCGCGCCGATCCTCTCGGCCAGATCGGCGTCGAGGCCGACCAGCAGGCGGACCCCCGCCGCCTTCGTCGCCGCCCTCAGTCGCAAGCCTGTCTCCAGCGCATCGGGCCCGCCGAAATGCCGGAAGACGACGCCCGCTCCGGCGGGCAGGCGCACCGCCGTCTCCCACGGCCGGGGCGTGCGCGCCGGGTCAGTGAGAAAGAGCAGAGGAGGCAGGGGCTTTCGGGGCGGGCTGACAGCCGCCGCCGCACGGGCTAGAGCCGTCGCCGTCTCCCACAGCGTGCGCGCGTCCTCGGACAGGGTCATGACCGCCTCTAATCCCGCTTTCGCCGTCTCGTCCATTGCTGATCGCTTCGCCGCCGTGCGCGGGCGCATCCACGAGGCTTGCCAGGAGGCCGGTCGCGATCCGGCCTCCGTCGTCCTGACCGCCGTTTCCAAGACGCAAGGCCGCGAAGCGCTGGAGGCCGCCTTGGCGACCGGTCAGCGGATCTTCGGCGAGAACCGGGTGCAGGAGGCGCAGAGCCATTGGGCCGACCGCCGCGCCGCCTTCCCCGACCTAGAACTGCGGCTGATCGGCCCGCTGCAGACCAACAAGGCGGTCGAGGCGGTCGAACTGTTCGACGTCATCGAGACCCTGGACCGCGAGAAGCTGGCCGCGGCTCTAGCTGCCGCGATGGCCAAGACCGGCCGCGCGCCGCGCGTTCTGGTCCAGGTCAACACCGGCGCCGAGCCGCAGAAGGCGGGGGTCTTGCCGGATCAGGCCGACGCCCTGATCGCCGCCGCGCGCGATGTCCACGGCTTGGCCGTCGAGGGGCTGATGTGCGTCCCGCCGGCGGACGCGGCGCCGGAACCGCATTTCGCACTGCTGGGCGAAATCGCCGCTCGAAACGGCCTGTCGGTCCTGTCGATGGGGATGAGCGGCGACTATCAGGCCGCCATTCGTCTCGGCGCGACCCATGTTCGGGTGGGTTCGGCCCTGTTCGGGGAACGAATTACGCCCGCCGCGCCCTCTTAAAGCGATGAATTAGCGGAGCACCCTTGGCGAACCCCTCAAGCCTCGCCATTCTCTACTCATGGCCACGCCCAAGACGATCCTGATCATCGACGACGACGACGACCTGCGCGAGGCGCTGGCCGAGCAATTGGCCCTGCACGAGGAGTTTCGTCCCGTTCAGGCCGCCACCGCTGCCGAGGGCGTGCGTCAGGCCCGCGAGGTGCGCGCCGACCTGATCCTGCTGGACGTCGACCTGCCCGACATGGACGGCCGCGAGGCCTGCCGTCTGATCCGCAAGGCGGGGGTCTCGACCCCGGTCATCATGCTGACGGCCCAGTCGTCGGATTCGGACGCCATCCTGGGTCTCGACTCGGGCGCCAACGACTACGTCACCAAGCCCTTCCGCTTCGCCGTCCTGCTGGCCCGTATCCGCGCCCACCTGCGCAGCCACGAACAGTCCGAGGACGCCGTCTTCCAGATCGGCCCCTACGAGTTCCGCCCGGCGTCGAAGATGATGCTGGACGACAAGGGCAAGAAGGTCCGGCTGACGGAGAAGGAAACCAATATCCTGAAATACCTCTATCGCGCTGGGGCCAAGCCAGTGTCGCGCGAAGAGCTGCTGACCGAGGTCTGGGGCTACAACGCCGGGGTCACCACCCACACGCTGGAAACCCACATCTATCGCCTACGTCAGAAGATCGAGCCCGAGCCGGGTCAGGCGCGGCTGCTGCTGACCGACACGGGCGGCTACCGCCTGCAGCCCTGACGGGACGATGAGCGAGCGTCGTCCGACCCCGCCGCTGGTGGCGCTCCGGGCGTTCGACGCCGCTGCGCGCCTTGGCAGCTTCCGCGAGGCCGCCGAGGAACTGGGCGTCACCCCCGGCGCCGTCAGCCGCCACATCAAGGCGCTGGAGATGCGGCTGGGCCTGCGCCTGTTTGACCGCTTCAACCGCTCCGTGGTCCTGACCGCCGACGGCCGCCGTCTGGCCCAGGGCGTGGCCGACGCCTTCGAACGGCTGGAAAGCGTACTGGAGGCCGTGCGGCCGGGGCGCAGCCGTCAGTTGAGGATCTCAGCCCTGCCGTCGCTGGCGGGCAAATGGCTGTCGCCGCGCCTGCACCGCTTCAGCGAGGACAATCCCGACCTCGACCTGATCGTCTTCGCTGAGGACCGTCTCGCCGACCTGTCGAACGGCGAGGCCGACGTGGCGCTGCGTTACGGGGAGGGGCCCTATCCCGGCCAGGTCGCGCGTCGGTTGATGAGCGAACGTCTGATCCCGGTCTGCGCCCCGTCCCTGGCCGCAGCACGCACGATCCGGACCCCCGCCGACCTGTTGGACGCTGTGCTGATCCATGAAAGCTGGCACGACCTGCCCTTCGCCGACCGCATGGGCTGGAAGGCTTGGTTCGAGAGCGCGGGCGTCGTCGACCCGCGCGTCCAGCATCTGCGCGGGCCCATGTTCAGCCACAGCCATCTGGCGCTGGAGGCGGCCCTGTCGGGGCGCGGCGTGGCCCTGACCTCGGCCCCGCTGGCCGCCGACGACCTGAGGGAAGGCCGCCTGATCCAGCCGGTCGACCACGCCCTGACCAATAACCTGGCCTATTGGGCCGTGGTCCTGCCCGAACGCGCCGACGAGCCCAAGCTGCGGCGCTTCCTCAGCTGGATCGAGGCCGAGGCCCACGCAGACCCGGCCGTCGAGTGATCTGAACTCACTCGACCCAGCCTAACCGTGGTTTGCCCACAGTCGGTCGATGGACCATGTTCGGTGCATTCGGATCTCCCCGCCGAAAGGACCAAGACATGAAACTCGTGCATCCCCGCGCCGACGCCCTCTCGTTCGAAGCCGTCGTCGTCTTCACCGGCAGCGTCACCCTGATCCTGCTGGCCGTCCTGGCCGGCGCCAAGCTGCTCGGCGCCGCCTGACGCAGAATGGCAGGCGGTCGCTCCCCCGACCGCCTGCCGTCCGCTCATCTGAAATTTTCTAGACGTCCAGGTCCATCACCACGGGGGCATGGTCGCTCGGCCTTTCCCATTCGCGCACCGTGTCGAGGATGCGCGCGCTGCCCTTGACCACGGCGGGCGTCAGGCCCGGCGAAGTCCAAAGGTGATCCAGCCGCAGGCCCCGGTTCGACACGCGGAAGTCCTTGGCGCGATAGCTCCACCAACTGGCCAGCTTGACCGGATCCGGGATCTGGTCGCGGACCACGTCGGCGAAACCGCCGGCGTCCTGAAGGCGGCGCAAGGTCTCGATCTCGCTCGGCGTGTGACTGACCACCTTGAGCATGAACTTGTGGTTGAAGACGTCGTTGTCGCCGGGCGCGATGTTGAAGTCGCCGGCCAGGACCAGAGGCCGCTGCTTGTCGCGCGTCCGCATCTCGGCGGTCAGGCGCTCATAGAAGTCCATCTTGTGATCGAACTTGGGGTTCAGCGCCCGGTCGGGCAGGTCGCCGCCGGCGGGGATATAGAAGTTCTGCACTTCCACGCCCTGGATCAGTCCCGAGATGCAGCGGCCGTGGCCCTCGCGGCAGAGATCCAGCCTCGGATTGTCGAGGATCGGCAGGCGGCTGGCGATGGCCACCCCGTGCCAGCCCTTCTGACCGCCGATGCGCAGGTGGGGCAGGCCCATTTCCTCGAAGGCCTGACGGGGAAACTGGTCCTCGGTGCATTTGATTTCCTGCAGGCACAGGACGTCGGGCGCATATTCGGCGACGAAGCGGGCGACCTGATCAATGCGCAGGCGGACCGAGTTGATGTTCCAGGTGACGATACGAAGGCTCATGCTCCGGCCTTAGCATGGTCGGGGCATAAAAAAGCGCCCGGAACGGGTCCGGGCGCTGTCAGTTCGTCTCTCTCGCCGCCGGGAGGGGATGATTCCATGGCGGACAGAACGGCCGCCGCCGTTCCTGTGCTCAAAGTGTCACAGCGGGGAAAAAAGTCAAATCAACAGAATGCGTCGGCGCTGTGGAGTTTGCGTGACGCCGTCCTGGCTGCGGCCGATCCTAGTCGCGCCCGGGGCGGCGGGTCGGGTCGCGCAGTTGGAACAGGCTGGCGGCCAGACCCGAGGCGGGCTGCAGCGACGTCAGCTGGATTCGGGTCCGCGACCCTTGCGCGTCGGTGATGGTCCATTCCTGCAGCCGCAGCGGCGAACCGGCGAAGGCTAGGATGACCGAGCCCTCGTTGGGCTTGGAGGCGTCGCGGGCGGTGATGGCGAAGGCGCCGGAGTCCATTCGCGTGACGCGGTCGACGCGCACGCCCTGATCCAGCCGGACCTCGCGCGCCAGGAAGGTCGACAGCGGCGTGGCCGCCAGCGGCACCTGACGGAAGACGTTCAGGCGCGGATCATAGCGTTTGACGTTGTTGCCGTCGGCCACGACCAGCAGGCCGGCCGGGTCGCTGTATTCGAAGCGCATCTTGCCGGGACGCTGCAGCCAGAACTTGCCCGAGCGTTGCTGGCCGCCAGGGCCAGTCTCGACGAAGGTCCCCTGCGCCGCCGTCAGAGCGGTCAGATAGGACTGGGCCTGACGCAGCACGGCCTGATCCTCGGCGGACAGGGTGGACTGGGCCGAGGCGGGCGCGGCGGCGACGATGGCGAGTGCGGCGGCGCTGAAGCCGAAGGCGCGGCGTGAAATGGTCATGTCTTGTCTTCTCCCATTCGGGATGAGGGTTCGGATCGTCATCAAGCCGGAGGCAGACGGCGACCCCATGACGCCAGCCTGACCATATTTCGGCGGTCCGATGAAGCATCGTTCATTGTTTAGGGTCCTATCGCTCGCCGCGCGGCGGCTCGCTGCTTGAGGACCCAGGCGGTCCAACGGACGCAGGGTGGGGCCGGTTCCGTCCAGTCTTCTTGGCTTTGGCGCTGAAGCAGCGAGCGACCGCGTCGCGAGCGATAGCGCCTCAGCGAAGCTGACGCCTCGGCGGAGCCGATTAGGTCATGGAGGAGGACCGGCTAGGATATCCCGCTTGCCGGCGTGGTTGGCGGGGCTGACGACACCTTCCTGCTCCATGCGCTCGATCAGGGTGGCGGCGCGGTTGTAGCCGATCTGCAGGCGACGCTGGATGTAGGAGGTCGAGGCCTTGCGGTCGCGTGTGACCACGGCCACGGCGCGGTCATAGAGGTCGTCGCCAGAGCCGCCGCCGTCCTCGTCAAAGGCGCCGTCGCCGTCGCCGTCCGGTTCGTCGGTGATCAGGTCGAGGTAGTCGGGCTCGGCCTGGGAACGCAGGTGTTTGCACACCTCCTCGACTTCCTGGTCGGTCACGAAGGGGCCGTGCAGGCGGGTGATGCGGCCGCCGCCGGCCATGTAGAGCATGTCGCCCTGACCCAGCAGCTGCTCGCCGCCCTGTTCGCCCAGGATGGTGCGGCTGTCGATCTTGGAGGTGACCTGGAAGGAGATCCGGGTCGGGAAGTTGGCCTTGATGGTGCCGGTGATGACGTCCACCGACGGGCGCTGCGTGGCCATGATCAGGTGGATGCCGGCGGCGCGGGCCATCTGGGCCAGACGCTGAACCGCGCCTTCGACGTCCTTGCCGGCGACCAGCATCAGGTCGGCCATCTCGTCCATGACCACGACCAGATAGGGCATGGGCTCGGGGCGGATCTTCTCGGATTCATAGACCGGGCGGCCCTGCTCGTCGAAGCCGGTCTGGACGGTGCGTTCGAAATGCTCGCCCTTTTCCTGGGCTTCGCGGGCGCGCTCGTTGTAGCTGGCGACGTTGCGGACGCCGAGCTTGGACATCCGGCGATAGCGGTCCTCCATCTCGCGCACGGTCCATTTCAGGGCCACGACCGCCTTCTTGGGATCGGTCACGACCGGGGCCAGCAGGTGCGGGATGCCGTCATAGACCGACAGCTCCAGCATCTTGGGGTCGATCATGATGAAGCGGCATTCGGCCGGCGTGTGGCGGAACAGGATCGACAGGATCATGGCGTTGACCCCGACCGACTTGCCCGAGCCGGTGGTGCCCGCGATCAGCAGGTGGGGCATGCGCGCCAGGTCGGCGACATAGGGCTCGCCGCCGATGGTCTCGCCGAGCGCCAGCGGCAGCAGGTGGCTCTTCTTGTCGTATTCGCCCGAGGCCAGCAGGTCGCGCAGGTAGACGGTCTCGCGCTTGGCGTTGGGCAGTTCGATGCCGATGGCGTTGCGGCCCTGAACCACGGCGATGCGGCAGGCGCGGGCCGACATGGAGCGGGCGATGTCGTCGGCCAGGGCCACGACGCGGCCATGCTTCACGCCGGGCGCGGGGACCAGTTCATAGAGGGTGACGACGGGGCCGGGGCGGATCTGGTCGATGGCGCCGCGCACGCCGAACTCCGCCAGCACGCCCTCCAGCATCTTGGCGTTCTGCTTCAGCGACTCCTCGTCGACGGCGCCGACGCGCTGCTGCGGCTTGGCCAGGATGCCGAGCGAGGGCAGGTCGAAGCCGTCGCTGGGCTCAAACTCAAAGGTCTGCTGGTCGGCGTCGCGGGCGGGGCGGGGCGCCTTGACGGCAGCGACCTTGGGCTCGGCGGCGCGGGTGGCGCCGCGCGTGGCTGAGGGGGGGGGGATCGGCGCGGGGGCCTCGTCCTCCCACGGCGGCGGGGCGGTCGAGGCGTCCGCATCGGCATAGGGATCGGCCGCATAAGGATTGTCGCCGTCGGCGTGGCCGGCGGGCCCGGCGTTGGGCTCGGGCGCGCGGCGGGGCTTGCGCGCCGCTGAGGCGGGGGCGGTTTCAGCCACGGCGCGGGCGTCGCCCTTGGCGATCTTGGCCGACGCCTTGACCTTCGCGGGGCGCTCCGCGCGGCGAGCGGCGTGCTTCTCGGCGGCCCAGCCGGCGGTGTCGGTGAAGTCGCGCAGGCGCAGACCCACGGCGTAGCCCAGGGCCCACAGGCCGAGGACCAGGAACAGGCCGCCGGCGATCCAGCGCCCGCCCGGAATATGCAAAGCGGCGATCCCCTGGGCCGACAGGCCCGTGACGCCGTCGCCCCACAGCCCGCCCAGCCCCGCCGCGAGAGGCCATTTGGCGGGCGCGGCCAGGGCCGACAGGGCGGCGGACAGCAGCAGGACGCCGCAGACGGAGCAGAAGACCTTGAAGGCCGTGGGCTGCAGCCGGTGTTGCAGGGTGTCGCCGATGGCGACGGCCAGGCCGAAGGCGATCAGCAGCAGGATGGCGGGCCAGGCCGCCAGGCCCAGAGACTGCATCATCAGATCGGCCAGGGTCGCCCCCGTGGCGCCCAGCCAGTTGGTCGGCCCCTGCGTCGACGCGGCGTTCAGACTGGGGTCGGCCGGGTTCCATGAGATCATGGCGACCAGCAGCAGGGTCGACAGCAGGGCTTGCAGCACGCCGCGGAAACGCACGGCGAAGGGCGCCGCCCAGACGATGCGGGCGGTGGACCAGGCGCGTTGGCCGAGCGCGAGGGCGGCGGACATGAAGGCGAACCTCAGAAGACTAGTCCTCCCTTGTCGCGCGACAGGGTTAAGGGGCTGTTTACCAGGCGCGATCAGGCGAGCGCGACCTCTCGCCTCTGTCGAGGCCTCTGGACGCGGACGGCCATCGGCGCGACACAGGCGGCATGGCTCAGACGGACTACGACATCATCATCGCGGGCGCGGGACTGGCGGGAGCGACGTTTGCGCTCGCGGCGGCGCAGGGCGGGCTGAAGCCGGTGCTGGTCGATCCCCAGCCGTTCGACGCCCAGCTGGCGCCGACCTTCGACGGGCGCTCGACGGCTATCGCCTATTCGACCTTCCGCATGTTGGACGCCCTGGGTCTGGGCGAGAACCTGCGACCCCACGCCTGCCGCATGGACCGCATCCTGGTGACGGACGGCAAGCGGCCGGGCGCCGCCAGCCGCCCGCCGTCGCCGGCCTTTATCCGTTTCGACGCCGACGAAATCGGCGACCGCAACGGCGGCGAGCCCCTGGGCTATATGCTGGAGAACCGCCGCATCCGCACGGCTCTGGCCGAGGCCGTGACCGCCGCCGGGATCGAGGTCCGCGCCCCTGCCAGCGTGGCCGGGGTCGAGGTCGGGCCCGGTCTGGCGACCGTGACGCTGAAGGACGGCTCGACGATTCAAGCGCCTCTGGTCGTCGGGGCCGAGGGGCGCGGCTCGACCGTGCGCCAGGCGGCCGGGATCGACACCCTGGGCTGGGCCTACAAGCAGAGCGGCGTGGTGGCGACGGTCAAGCTGGGCCGCGACCACGGCAATGTCGCCCATGAGTATTTCCTGCCGGACGGCCCCTTCGCCATCCTGCCCCTGACGGAACAGCGCGCCAGCCTGGTCTGGACCGAGAGCAAGCGACGGGCCGAGGCGCTGAAAGCGGCCTCGGACGAGGCCTTCCACGCCCACCTGATGCGGCGCTTCGGCGAGTTCCTCGACGGGGTCGAGGTCGTGGGGCCGCGCTTTGTCTATCCGCTGTCCTTGCAACTGGCCGAGAAGCTGGTCGCGCCGCGCATCGCCATCCTCGGCGACGCCGCCCACGGGGTGCACCCGGTGGCGGGGCAGGGCCTGAACATGGGGCTGAAGGACGCCGCCGCCCTGGCCGAGGTTCTGACCGACGCGGTGCGGATCGGCGAGGACATAGGCTCGGAACTGGTGCTGGAGCGCTACGCCCGCTGGCGCCGGTTCGACAACGCCGCGCTGGCGGCGGGCTTTGACGGCTTTGTGCGGCTGTTCTCGAACGATCTGGCGCCGGTGCGGCTGGCGCGCGACCTGGGCATGGCGGCGGTCAACCGCATCGCCCCCCTGCGCCGCGCCTTCATGCACGAGGCCGGCGGCGCGACCGGGGACCTGCCGAAGCTGCTGAAGGGCGAGAGGCTTTAGGCGAAGAGCCCTATCGCTCGCGCTGCGGGCGCTCGCTGTTTGAGGGCGGACCGCGCCTTTGCCCCTAGAGTCAGTCCAGAGGACGGGCGTCTTCGACCAGCATGATCGGCACGCCGTCGCGGATCGGGAAGGCCAGCTTGGCGCCGGTCGAGACCAGTTCGTTGCGCTCGCGGTCATAGGTCAGGCGGCCCCGCGTGACGGGGCAGACCAGGACCTCCAGCAGGCGGGGATCGACCGAGACGGGGGTGTTGAAGGCGTCGCTCATTATTGTGCCCTATCGCTTGCCGCGCGGCGGCTCGCTGCTTGAGGGCGCCGGTCGCCCAATAGTTCGCCAGAGGCGGTTGCGGTTCATAGCGCTAGGTCGGAGCAGCGCCAACTCACTGCATCGCCGGGCCGTCTTCGTCGCCGGGGTCGGCGGCGTCGATGCGCAGCAGGGAGGTCAGGGCTTCGGCGCGGTCTTCCAGCGTCAAGGCTTCCAGCAGGGCCTGTTTCTCGGCGGGTTCGAAGGGCAGGGCCATGGCCAGGCTGTTGATCAGGGCTTCCTGCGGCGCGATCCCGGCCGTGTCCCAGTCCACGTTCAGCCCGCGGTGCTCCAGATAGGGGCGGAGCGCGTCGAGGAAGTGGTCGCGGTCGAACTCGGCGGTCGGGTCGGGGGCGCGCAGGTCCCCCTCGAACGGGTTGAAGTCGGCCCGGACCTGCCGATAGGGCGTCTTGACCTGAAGCTCGCTGGTCACGCGAAACCGGCACACCCCGGTCAGGGTGATCAGATAACGCCCGTCCGAGGTCTCGTTGAAACTGGTGATCCGCCCGGCGCAGCCGACGCGGGCGAGCGGCGGCTGGAGGTCGAGATCGCCGAGCGGCTGGATCAGGCCGATCATCCGGTCGCCGGCCATGGCGTCGTCCACCATGTTCAGATAGCGCGGCTCGAACACGTTCAGCGGCAGCTGGCCGCGCGACAGCAGGATGGATCCCGGCAGGGGAAACACCGGGATCACCTGGGGCAGTTCGATCGCCTTGATATAGCCCTGGGCCATCGTCGGTTTCCGATCAGGCGAACAGGATCGACGACAGACGCCGGCGTCCGTCGCGGGCGACTTCGCTGGGCGCGCCGGCGGCCTCGAACACGGTCAGCAACTGCTTGCGCGCCGCCTGTTCGTTCCAGTCGCGGTCGGCCTTGACGATGGCCAGCAACTGATCGACCGCGCCGCCCAGATCGCCCGCCGAGGCCAGGGCGACGGACAGATCGTAGCGGGCCTGATGGTCATTGGGATCGGCGGCGATCTTCGCTTCCAGTTCGGCGCTGGCGCCGGTAGGGGCCGAGGCGGCCAGGGTCAGCTGGGCGCGGACGCTCTGCACCATGGGATCGGTCGAGTCGGCGGGGGCCATGGCGATGGTCTGGCGCGCCTGTTCTGCGTCGCCCTCGGCCAGATAGACGCGGGCCATGCCGGCGATGGCCTTCTGATGGTCCGGCTCGATGGTCAGGACGTGGGCGAAGGCCTGCGCCGCGCCGCCGAGGTCGTTCAGCGACAGGGATTCCTCGCCCAGCGACAGCAACTGTTCAATGTCGGTGTTGACGCCCGCGCCGCCGGTCAGCTTGTCGATGAAGGCCTTGATCTGGCTGTCGGGCACGGCGCCCTGGAAGCCGTCGACCGGCTGGCCGTTGACGAAGGCGTAGACGGTCGGGATCGACTGGACCCGCAACTGGCCCGCATAGGCCGGGTTCTTGTCGACGTCGATCTTGACCATCTTCACCGCGCCCTTGGCGCCGCGCACGGCCTTTTCCAGCGCCGGGCCCAGCGTCCGGCACGGGCCGCACCAGGTGGCCCAGAAGTCGACGATGACCGGCTGATGCTTCGAGGCCTCGATCACGTCGGTCATGAAGCCGGCGTCGGAGCCGTCCTTGATCAGGTCGTCGGGCGTGTTCAGCGTCGGGTCGGCGAAGGTCATGATCGGGTCCGCGTATGGCTCGAAGAATCGTAACGGATCAGATGGCGTCGGGATGCCTCGCCATCAAGCGCTGAAATGGACGCAGGCGGCGCCGGCCGCGAGGCTTTCAGACCCGGCGAGGAAAAAACAGAGTCCAATTCGTCTGAATCGTCTGAAATCGGGCGCTTTGCGGCGCGGCATCGAGGCCCGCCATAGCAGAGCGTTGCGTCAGAATGGGTCGCGAGCGAGGCTGTCGGGAGGCGCTTGCTCCGGAAGCTGCAAGCGGACAAATCGAATGTCCGCCAAGGGTGGTGGGCTCAACCGGTGAACGCAACACGCTAACTTTTCTTCGGAGATGGAGCGTGGGCGATGAAGCAGCGGCGGCGGATCTATTACTCGGCGGCCCAGCGGGCTGAAATCTGGGATCGCTGGAAGGCGGGCGAGTCGATGAGT
>NZ_JBFTRZ010000009.1:0-138645 GCF_056399785.1 Brevundimonas sp. 01N35 | reverse complement strand
ATGTCGGCGTAGTTCATCGCCTTCGCGCCGCCGGCCTTCGCCAGCGTCATCGTGATCGCAGCCGTCAGCGTCGTCTTGCCGTGGTCAACGTGGCCGATCGTGCCGATGTTGCAGTGCGGCTTGTTACGTTCGAACTTTTCCTTGGCCATGGCCAAACTCCTGTGGCCCGGGTCCAAAGCGGAGGGGCGCTTCTGCTCAGTTCAAAAAACCTGGAGCGGGTAGACGGGATCGAACCGACATCCTCAGCTTGGAAGGCTGCTGCACTACCATTGTGCTATACCCGCGCGAAGAATGCGTTGCCCCAACCCCGTGAGAGGTTGGCGTTTCCGCACCCGATTCCTTTTTGGGTTTCCGTCCTCTCGGCCTTGAAACGCGCGTGGTGGGGGAAGAAGGACTCGAACCTTCGAAGCTTACGCAGGGGATTTACAGTCCCCCCCCTTTGCCACTCGGGACATTCCCCCAGCGCGCGTTTTCAAAACCGGTCTGGATACGCAACAGAACGATCTTTCGATCATTTTCGTCGCGAAAGCCTTCGTGTCCGGCGACGCCTGTAATAGAGGAAGCGCCTGACCCGAAGCCCTAGGGCCCAAATCGGAGGCCGTCTTATAGTGTCGTCATTTCCAGAACGCAACGACCGGAAAACCGGTAAAAAGCAGTCTTTCCACAAGCGCGTGGAAAGCCGGCCTGAGAAAGGCTGGTCGCCCACCCCCACAAGCCGTTCTGGGGGCGATTTCGCCCCCAAAGCCCCGCGCGGCAAGGTCGAAGCGGATAATTTTGTCTGGGGCCGCCACGCGGTTCTAGCCGCTTTGGCCAATCCGGCCCGTCGCGGCATGGGCCGTTTGATGGTCACGGAGGACCGCGCCGCTGAAATCGAACGGGAAAATCTGGCGAACGGCCACCGAATCGAGGTGATTGATTCGACCGCCCTCGCCCGGCTGCTGCCGGCCGGCGCCGTTCACCAGGGCATGGTCTTCAAGGTGCAGCCGCTGGAAGGCGTCGCCCTGGAAGAGCTCGCCGAGGACGCCAGCGGCGTCATTGTCATGCTGGATCAGCTGACCGACACCCAGAACGTCGGCGCCATCTTCCGCTCGGCCCTGGCCTTTGGCGCCAAGGGCATCGTCGTTCAGGACCGGCACTCGCCCGCCCTGGCCGGCGCTCTGGCCAAGGCGGCGGCCGGCGCGACCGAACGCCTGCCCTGCGCCCGCGTCACCAATCTCAGCCGCGCGCTCGAGAAGCTGGCGGACCTGGGCTGGCGCGCCGTCGGTCTGGACGGCTCCGCCGAGCTGACGCTGGAACAGGCGCTTGATTCGCGCCCGACGGTTCTGGTCATGGGCTCGGAAGGCGACGGCGTCCGCCGTCTGGTGGCCGAGCATTGCGACGTCATGGCCAAGATCCCCATGCCCGGCGGATTCGAAAGCCTGAACGTCTCCAACGCCGCGGCCATCGCCCTGTACGAGACCGCCCGCGCCCAGCGCCCGGCCTGATCGACCCTTTCCTCCCGCCGGCCTAGCGTCGGCGGGAGCGAGTTTGCTGCGGCGTCTTGGCGCAGCTTCTAGCGGGGCTTAAAGAGCGCCGATGGAATTCCTCTCAGATCCCCACCTCATCAGCCAGGCCACCGCGCTCGGCAAGGTCATGATGATCGACCTGGTCCTGGCCGGCGACAACGCCGTCGCCGTGGGCCTCGCCGCCGCCGCCCTGCCCCAGGAACAGCGCCGCAAGGCCATCCTGATCGGCCTGGCCGCCGCCGTCGTCATGCGCATCGGCCTGGCCCTCGTCACCGTGCAGCTTCTGGCCATCGTCGGCCTGCTGCTGGCGGGCGGCTTCCTCCTGTTGTGGGTGTGCTGGAAGATGTGGCGCGAACTGCGCGAGCAGGCGACCCACGATCAGGCCGAAGCCGAGGCCGAGATCGAACGCGCCATGGCCATCGAACACGGCGGCGGTCCCAGCCCCGAGGAAATGGGCCTGAAGCGCAAGACCTTCGGCGCCGCCCTGCTCCAGATCATGATCGCCGACCTGACCATGTCGCTGGACAATGTGCTGGCCGTCGCCGGCGCCAGCCACGACCACCCGTGGATCATGGTCTTCGGCCTGATCCTGTCGATCGCTCTCATGGGGCTGGCCGCCAGCTTCATCGCCAAGCTGCTGAACCGTTATCGCTGGATCGCTTACATCGGCCTGGTCATCGTTCTCTACGTCGCCCTGCACATGATCTGGGACGGCGGACGCTCGGTGATCGTTCGCACCGGCCACGCCGATGAGTTCAACGCCTCGGCCCCCGCCTTCCTCGACATCGGCCCGGAAGAACAGGCCAAGCATATGAAGCACGCCAGCGCAGGCAGCCATGAAGCCACGCCCGCCGGCCTGCCCGGCGCGAGGGAACAGCGAACGCCGGCTGCGGCCGCGGCAACGCCGACGAACTAGAAACGTGAAAGGCCCGGAGCGATCCGGGCCTTTCTTTTGGCCGGTTCCAGGCCGAGCCGCGATTGCACCGTGCGACGAAAAAAACAGTGCAATTCGTGCAATCGGCCGGCGGTGGACGCTTGGCGATGGGCGACGCGAGAAGGGCCGAAGCCCGGCGTCAGGCAGCGATGTCAAAGACCGAGGCGCCACTATAGCCCCGGTCTTAAGCGCCGCGAGCCGATGGGCGTGTTTGGCCCGCAAACGCCTATGGCGACAGGAATCGGCGTGATGGGAATTTAGTTTTGCTCGGCGCCGGGAGAGGATGATGGTGGAAGGGGATGAGGTTCAGCGACCGCGCAGCCACCCCGTAACGGAAAGACGCTCCGCCCCCGCCGACAGCGCCACCTGAGTGACGGAATGCGGGGCCGGCACTCTCAAGAGGTTCAACGTATTGAAGCGCGGAGTGAAGGCTTCGGCCACATTGCCGTCGTCGCCGTGGAAGGCCAGAAGCCCGCCCCAGTCGATCCGCCAGGCCGGCGTCAGTCCCAAAACATAGGCGAAATAGCGTTTTTTCCCTTCGGCGGCGTCGTCGTGCTCCGTCAGGAAATGGCCGCGGCGAAACCGGGTCAACTGAGCATCCGCCAGCGCGATCCCCGTTTCGCCCGTCAGGTCGCGCATCAGGTTCAGGAACGGCTCGCTATTCAGGAAGCCGACCAGACCCGACCAGACCGGGTCCGCAGCGCCCGCCTGAGCAAGGTCATAGATGGGGTGGTTGTCATAAAGGTACTGGAAGCCCTGCGTCGCGGAGGCCTGAACAGCCTCTCCCAGGCCTTGTTTCTGCACCGGTTCAAGACTGGCCAACCATGCCGCCGGAAAGTCGACATGGCCGCTGCCCCGCCGGGTCACGGTGTTATAGGGCGCGTTTGCAGCCTGTTCCGCCAGGTGCTGGGCCTGGCTCGGCGAGAGAATGCCGCTGACCTGGGTCCGGCCCGTCAACGCCAACCTATCTCTGATTTTCTGACGCTGGTCGGTCGAAAACTCTACTAACTCAGGCCTCATTCAGCCCCGCCGAAACGTTCGGTCCATTCCGCGACCTGGGTGTCTTCAATCTTCTTGAACAGGACCTCGGCCGCGGCGACGGTCTGACCGGCCGGCAGCAGGTTCAGCAGGTCGGCGTCGGCCTGGGGCCAGCTCAGGTCCGTCGCGCCGACGCTGGCGCCGATGCGTTCGGCGCTGCCCGGCATGAAGGGCACGGTGATGCGGGCGAACAGGGCGACCAGCGATAGGCCGGTGCGCACCACCACAGCGGCGCGGTCGCGGTCGGTCTTCAGGGCCGTCCAGGGGGCGGCTTCCTGCAGATACTCGTTGCCCAGCACCCAGAGGGCGCGCGCCGCCTGAGCCGCCTTGCGGAACTCCATGGCCTCGAACTCGGCGGTCAGGGCTTCCAGACCGGCCTTCAGATCGGCCGCCAGCTTTGCTTCCAGCGGGCCGGCCTCGCCGCCCTCGGGCACGACGCCGTCGAACTTGGATTCCGTGAACTTGACGATGCGGTTGACGAAATTGCCCAGCACGTCGGCCAGGTCCTTGTTCGTCGTCGACTGGAACTGCTCCCAGGTGAAGGCCGCGTCGGAATGCTCCGGGCCATAGGCCGTCAGGTGCCAGCGCCAGTAGTCGGCGGGCAGCAGTTCCAGCGCCTGATCCATGAAGACGCCGCGGCCCATGCTGGTCGAGAACTTGCCGCCGTACCAGTTCAGCCAGTTGAAGGCCTTCAACTGGTCGACCGTCTTCCACGGCTCGCCCGAGCCCAGGATGGTGGCGGGGAAGCTGACGGTGTGGAAGGCGACGTTGTCCTTGCCCATGAACTGGACGTAGCGCACGGGGTTTTCAGGATCGGCGGCGCCCTCGTCCAGACGCCACCACGAACGCCAGTTCCCACCCGACTGCTCGGCCCATTCCTCGGTCGCGGCGATGTATTCGATGGGGGCGTCGAACCAGACGTAGAAGACCTTGCCCTCCATGCCCGGACGCGGGCCGCCGTCGGGACCGACCACCGGCACGCCCCACTTCAGGTCGCGGGTGATGCCCCGGTCGATCAGGCCTTCATCCAGATGCTTGTAGGCGATGGCGCGGGCCAGGGGCTGCCACTGCGGCGAGCGAGCATCGACCCAGGCGCGCACCTGGTTCGCCACCCGGGTCTGCAGCAGATAGAGGTGGCGCGTGTCGCGGACCTCCAGATTGCGGCTGCCCGAGACGGCCGAATAGGGATTGATCAGATCGGTCGGATCCAGCAGGCGGCCGCAGTTGTCGCACTGGTCGCCGCGTGCCTTCTCGTAAGCACAGTGCGGGCAGGTCCCTTCGACGTAGCGGTCGGGCAGGAAGCGGGCGTCGTCGATCGAATAGATCATCCGGTCGACGCGCTCCTCGATCAGGCCGCGCTCTTCCAGAACCTTGGCGAAATGTTGGGTCAGGCGGGTGTTCGGCGCGTTGGAGCTGCGGCCGAAGATGTCGAACGACAGGCTGAAAGCCTCGCCGGCCTTCTTCTGAACCTGATGCTGCTCGTCGCAATAGGTCCGCACGTCCTGTCCGGCGGCGGCGGCGGCCAGTTCGGCCGGGGTGCCGTGCTCGTCGGTGGCGCAGACATAGAGGACGTCGTGACCCTGCCCGCGCTTGAACCGCGCCCAGACATCGGCGGGCAACATGGACCCGGCCAGATTCCCAAGGTGCTTGATGCCGTTGATGTAGGGCAGCGCCGAGGTGATGAGGATGCGGGCCATGGTCGTCCAGTCTGCGGGAGGAAGCAGACGGATATAGAGGGCGATCTCCTGATCGTCACCTTTTGCGGGACATTCACGTCAGAAGTGTCGCCTGAGACGCCGCTAGGTTCTCCGATCTGCGCTGCGCTTCGTCGGAGAATGACGGAGCGATCTGATTTCCGTCATTCTCCGGGCCGCGAAGCCTTAGGCCGGAAGCCGCCTGGCGATCCGCACGAACCGCCCGGTCAGCAACGCCCCCGAGATCAGGCTGGCCACGATCACCGACCAGACCAGACCATTAACGCCGATCCGGTGTGCCAGCCACCAGCCCAGCGGGATCATGACGATGCCGTAGGACAGCAGGTGCATCAGCGTCGGCCAGACCACGTCGCCCGCCGCCCGGTTGGCCTGGGCCGCCACCACCTGCATGGCGTCGGCGACGAAGAACAGCGTCGCTAGCACCAGGGCCGGGGCCGCGATGGCCAGGATGGCCGGGTCGGTCGTGTAGGCGCTGACCACCAATCCCGCCGTCGGCCACAGCACCAGGGCGATGATAAAGGCCAGCGCCGTCACCACCCCGATGCCCGCCAGACCGCCGCGCATGACGCCCGCGGAATCCCCCGCGCCGTAGCTGCGCCCCACCAGGACGGCCGTCGCGGACGACAGGCCCATGGGCACCATGAAGACGATGGCGGAAATGTTGATGACGACCGCCCAGCTGGCGGTCTCGGCCGCGCCCAGCTGACCCGCGAACAGGGTCATGGCGGCGAAGGCGCCGACCTCGATGAAGTTGGACGCGCCCGCGCCCAGGCCGACCTTGGTCTGCTGGCTCTCGACCGCCTTGTCGCGTTTCGGCTTGGCGAAGATTCCCAAGGCCCGCGCCTCGGGCAGGCGCAGGATGAAGATGACCAGGAAGATCGCCAGCGCCGTACGCGCGCCGAACGTGGCCCAGGCCGAGGCGAACGCGCCATCGACGCCGATGCCGAACAGGTCGGGCACCAGCAGCAGATTCAGGCCCAGGTTGACGGCGTTCGCGACCCACATGGCGACCATGCCAGCCTTGGGCCGATGCAGACCCTCAAGGAAAAACTGGGCCGCGACCGAAATCAGATAGGCCGGCATAGACAGGGCGAAGACCGTCAAGACGGGAGAAGCGCCCTCGCCCAAGCCGTCCTCAAGCCCCATGTGTTTCAAGCCGAACGGCCCCAGCAGCAGCAGGGCGATCATGGAGACGACGCCGATCTGCAGCGCATAGACCATGCCCCGACGCAGGACAGCGCCGACCTCGTCCTTGCGGCCCTCGCCCAGCAGGCGGGCGGTCATGACCTGCACCCCCATCATCAGGCCGACCGCCGTGGTCAGGACGACCGACGACGGCGCCCAGGCTAGGGAGTGATAGGCCAGCTCGCGGCTGGCGTAGTGCCCCACGACGATGGCGTCGGTCAGGCCCATGGTCATGATGCCCAGACGCGCCAGCACGACCGGCCAGGCCAGCTTCAGCAGCTCGGACAGGGTCGCGCGGGTCTTGAAGCTGAACAGGGCGTTGGTCATGGGAGCCGGCACAGGCCATGCCGGCGAACAAAGGTCAACACCTCGAGCCTATCGCCACGAAAGGGTCACCAAGCGCCCAGCGCCCGCAGTTGCTTGGCCAGTTCGACCGGCAGCTCGCCCGCGTCCATCGTCGACAGGTCCGGCGGCGCGTCCTTGGGCTCCAGATAGCGCCAGCCCTGGAAGGGGCGACGGGCCTGGGGCGCGGTGCGGATCACGTCAGGCGACAGGCGGATCAGGCATTGCGACGCCTTGCCCTCGCCCTTGGTCGAAATGTCGAGGATCGGGATCCGGCAGACGACCGACCCCTTCATCACCCAGAACAGCGAGCCGCCGTCTTCCAGTTCGCTCGCGCGCTTGGGCGTCATCCGCGTGTTGACGGTCAGCCACTCGCCCTTGGCGGCGCGCCGCTCCAGCGTCTCGACCTTGGCGACGCCGACGCAGAGTTTGATCATGTGAAGGGGCATGAAACGCCGCCTGCTCTTCCGCTCATCCCGGCGGACGCCGGGACCCAGTGAGAGCCCCGCACACGGCGCTCGACAATATGTTCGCTCAAGTTCCCGCGTCGTCACCGAAGCCAAAGAACTGGATCCCGGCGTCCGCCGGGATGAGCGCGATTTAGGTAGCCGCCTTCACCACGGCCAGAACGGCGCCGTCTACGACCTGATCGCCGACGGCGACGTTGAACTCGGCCACCACGCCGTCGAAGGGCGCGGTCAGGGCGTGCTCCATCTTCATGGCCTCCAGCACCACGATGGGCTGGCCTTTGGTCACCGCGTCCCCGGCCTTGGCGGGCGCGGCGACGATCTTGCCGGGCATGGGCGCGCGAAGGCCGCCGTCGGAGGCGGAGCCGCCAGCGCCCGCACTGGCCTTGCGGCGACGGAACTCGATGACGTCGCCGTCGTCGAAGACCACGATCCGTTCGGCGTCGGGCGTCAGGGCGCTGACGACCTCGCCGTCCACGACCACCAGATCCGGCTCGCCATAGACGCGGGCCGTGCCGAAATCGCCGGACACATCGAAGCTGGACTGGCGACCTTGCCAGCCGGGTTCGCCGGCCAGGGTCACGGCGTGGACGCTGTCGCCGTGGTGCAGGGCCGTGCGCGCCTCGGCCGGGGCGTTCATGCGGAAGCCGAACAGGCCCGCGCGCCACGGCACCAGTTCGGCATCGGGTGCGTCAAAGGCCGCAGCGTCGGCGTCCAGACCGATCAGGCCCGCCGCGCCGGCCAGAGCCCGAGCTGAGACAGGGGCCGCGATCAAGGCCGCCTCTTCCGCGCCGATGAAGCCCGTGTCCACGTCGCCTTCGACAAAGCGCGGGTGGTCCAGGCAGCGGGCCAGGAAGCCGGCGTTGGTGCGGACGGGCCAGACCTCGACCTCGCGGCAGGCGTCGGCCAGGCGGGCGGCGGCGGCTTCGCGGGTGTCTTCATGGACGATCAGCTTGGCGATCATCGGGTCGTAGAACTGGCTGACCTCGCCGCCCTGCTCCACGCCGGTTTCGACGCGGATATCGTCGGGCAGGACGAAGTGGTCCAGCTTGCCTATAGAGGGCAGGAAGCCGTGGGCGGGGTCTTCGGCGTAGAGGCGAGCCTCCATGGCCCAGCCCTTCATCGGAATGTCGGCCTGCGCCAGCGGGATCGGCTGGCCCGCCGCGACACGTAGTTGCCACTCGACCAGATCGACGCCGGTGATGGATTCCGTGACCGGGTGCTCGACCTGCAGCCGGGTGTTCATCTCCATGAACCAGATTCGGTCGGCCTTCAGCCCGTCCGAGGCGTCGGCGATGAACTCGATGGTCCCCGCGCCTTGGTAGTTGACGGCCTTGGCAGCGCGGACGGCGGCGGCGGTGACGGCTTCGCGCGTGGCCGAATTCATACCGGGGGCCGGAGCCTCCTCGATCACCTTCTGGTGGCGGCGTTGCAGCGAGCAGTCGCGTTCATGCAGGTGGACGACGTTTCCGTGGCTGTCGCCGAAGACCTGAACCTCGATGTGACGCGGGCGGGTGATGTAGCTCTCGATCAGGACGCGCGGGTCGCCAAAGGACGATTGGCCCTCGCGCTGGGCCGAAGCCAGGCCATCGGCGAAGTCCTCAGCGCGGTCGACCTTCTTCATGCCCTTGCCGCCGCCGCCGGCGACCGCCTTGATCAGGACGGGATAGCCGATGCGCGCCGCCTCGGCCGTCAGGGTTTCGACCGACTGGTCCTCGCCCTGATAGCCAGGGGTGACCGGCACGCCCGCCTCGATCATCAGCTTCTTGGCCGCGTCCTTCAGGCCCATGGCGCGGATGGACGCCGGCTGCGGGCCGATCCAGACGATGCCCGCCGCCATGACCGCCTCGGCGAAGTCGGCGTTCTCGGACAGGAAGCCGTAGCCGGGGTGGATGGCCTCCGCCCCCGTCGCCTTGGCCGCCGCCAGCACCTTGCCCGCATCCAGATAGGATTCGCGCGCCGCCGCCGGGCCAATCAGCACCGCCTCGTCCGCCTCGCGCACATGCAGGGCGTTCGCGTCGGCCTCGGAATAGACGGCTATGGTGCGCAGGCCCATGCGGCGGGCGGTGCGGAAGACGCGGCAGGCGATCTCGCCGCGATTGGCGACCAGGACGGACTTGAACATGGCTTGTCCTTATCCCTTCTCCCCTTGCGGGAGAAGGTGGCGGCCGCAGGCCGACGGATGAGGGGTTTCGCAAGGCAGGATAAGGCGAAGCACTACGCAACCCCTCATCCGACCTCGCTTCGCTCGGCCACCTTCTCCCGCAAGGGGAGAAGGAGAAATTACTGCGCCCAGACCGGCGGGCGCTTGTCGAGGAAGGCGCGGACGCCTTCCTGGCCTTCGTCGGAGACGCGGGCGCGGGCGATGCGCTTGGCGGTCTCTTCCAGCAGGCGGCTGTCGATGGCCTCGCCGGCGATGTCGTTCACCAGACGCTTGGCCTCGCCCATGGCGCCGGGCGCGCAGGTCGTCAGGCTATCGGTCAGCATGGAGATGAACTCGTCCACCGAGCCTTCCGGCAGAACCAGGTCGATCAGGCCCGCGTGCGCGGCATAGTCGGCGTCGAAGGTGTTGGCGGTCAGGAACAGCTGGCGGGCGCGACGGGCGCCGACGGCCTCGATGACATAGGGGGCGATGGTCGCGGGGATGAGGCCCAGCTTGACCTCGGAGAAGGCGAAACGCGCGCCCTCGACGGCCACGGCCATGTCGCAGGCGGCGACGATGCCCGCCCCGCCGCCCATGGCCGAGCCCTCGACCAGGGCCACCGTCAGGGCCGGCACGTCGTGCAGCGCCTTCAGCATCTTGGCCAGACCCATGGCGTCGTCGCGGTTGTCGGCCTCGGACCAGCCGGCGGCGTCGGCCATCCAGTTCAGATCGGCCCCGGCGCTGAAGGTGCCGCCCGCGCCGCGGATGAAGACCACGCGCACCCGGTCGGCGCCCTGCAGCGTCTCGAACGCTTCATAGAGGGCGGCGATGGTGGCCGCGTCGAAGGCGTTGCGCTTTTCCGGGCGGTTGATGGTCACGAAGACCACGCCCGACGGCAGGGCGTCGATCTTGACCAGATCGTCGTTCGCGTCCGGCGCCGGATCGGCCAGGAAGGGATGGGCGATGGCGTTGATCTCGGCCGCCTCGGCGTCGGTGACGTCCAGGGCGTTCAGGTCGGCTTCGTTGGGGGTCTTGGGGTCGGTCATGGAAAGCTCCTTCAAGCTCTGAACGCCTGAAATGTCTTCCTTCTCCACTTGGGGGAGAAGGTGGCCTGCGGAGCAGGTCGGATGAGGGGGCGATTTCCCCATTTGTGCCGCGCGAAGGCGGATCGCGTCCAGCAGGATATTGAGATTGTGCAAAAATGCTTCGTTTGAGAAGCGAACAACGGCGAACCCTGCCTCAGACAGACGATGATCGCGGAGGGCGTCTTCGGCCTCGCGCAGGCGATGAACGCCGCCGTCCAGCTCGATGACCAGCTTGAGGTCAAGACAGAGGAAGTCGGTGACATAGCCGGCGACCGGGGCCTGACGCCGGAATTTCCAGCCTTCGAAGCCGCGATTACGGAGCAGGGTCCAGAGGCGGGATTCGGCTGGCGTGGTGTCGGCTCGGAGACGACGGGCGCGGCGCGTTCGGTCCGGCGACTGATGCATGGCAGATAGCCTAACCCCTTCTCCCCTCGGGGGAGAAGGTGGCTCGCGCAAGCGAGACGGATGAGGGGGCCGTCGGCTCCATGCTCATTTTCGCGTTTGCCTGCGGACAGCGCCCCCTCATCCGACCTGCTCCGCAGGCCACCTTCTCCCCCGAGGGGAGAAGGATGATTTTGTGCACTACATCCGGAATACGCCGAAGCGCGTCTCGGGGATGGGGGCGTTCAGGCTGGCGCTGATGGCCAGGCCCAGGACGTCGCGGGTCTGGGCCGGGTCGATGACGCCGTCGTCCCACAGGCGGGCGGTGGCGTAATAGGGGTTGCCCTCGTCCTCGTACTTCTGGCGGATCGGGGCCTTGAAGGCCTCGGCTTCGTCAACCGTCCAGGTGTCCGCGTCGCGGTGGACGGTGGCCAGGACCGACGCCGCCTGCTCGCCGCCCATCACGCTGATGCGGCTGTTCGGCCAGGTGAAGAGGAAACGCGGGGAATAGGCCCGGCCGCACATGCCGTAGTTGCCGGCGCCGAAGCTGCCGCCGATCAGGACGGTGAATTTCGGCACTTCGGCCGAGGCGACCGCCGTCACCAGCTTGGCGCCGTGCTTGGCGATGCCCTCAGCCTCGTACTTGCCGCCGACCATGAAGCCCGAGATGTTCTGCAGGAAGAGCAGCGGAATCTTGCGCTTGCAGGCCAGTTCGATGAAGTGCGCGCCCTTCTGGGCGCTCTCCGAGAACAGGACGCCGTTGTTGGCCAGGATAGCGACCGGATAGCCCCAGATGCGGGCGAAGCCGCAGACCAGGCTGGTGCCGTAAAGCGATTTGAACTCGTCGAAGTCCGAGCCGTCGACGATACGGGCGATGACCTCGCGCACGTCATAGGGGGCGCGGACGTCGTCGGGTATCAGGCCGTAAAGCTCCTGCGGGTCCAGGGCCGGGGCGCGCGGCTCGCGCACGTCCAGCGGCACGTCCTTGACCGTGTTCAGATTGGCGACGATGGAGCGGACGATCTCCAGCGCGTGCTCGTCGTTCTCGGCCACGTGGTCCACCACGCCGGACTTGCGGCCGTGGGTCTCGGCGCCGCCCAGTTCCTCGGCCGAGATGACCTCGCCCGTCGCGGCCTTCACCAGCGGCGGACCGGCCAGGAAGATGGTGCCCTGATTGCGCACGATCACCGTCTCGTCGGACATGGCCGGGACATAGGCGCCGCCGGCCGTGCACGAGCCCATGACGCAGGCGATCTGCGGGATCGACTTGGCGCTCATCCGCGCCTGGTTGAAGAAGATGCGGCCGAAATGGTCGCGGTCCGGGAAGACCTCGGCCTGGTGCGGCAGGTTGGCGCCGCCCGAATCGACCAGATAGACGCAGGGCAGATTGTTCTGCTCGGCGATTTCCTGCGCCCGGAGGTGCTTCTTCACCGTCAGGGGGAAGTAGGCGCCGCCCTTCACCGTCGGGTCGTTGGCGACGATCATGACCTCGCGGCCCGAGACGCGCCCCACGCCGCAGATCATGCCCGCGCCGGGGGCCTCGTCGCGATACATGCCGTTGGCGGCCAGTTGACCGATTTCGAGGAAGGGCGAGCCGGGATCCAGCAGGCGCTCAACCCGATCACGCGGCAACAGCTTACCCCGCGCCACATGGCGATCGCGGCTGGCGTCGGAGCCGCCGCGCGCGGCCTTGGCGACCTTCTCGAAAAGCTCGTCCCGCAGGGCGCGATTGTGCGCGTCCAGCGACTTGAAGGCAGGACTGTTGCGATCGACGGCGGAAATCAGCTTGGGCATGCCTCAAGGTTTAGGAGGCTTCCGCGCCGGGGGGAAGTCGTTCGGTTTCCTGTCCGCAGGAATCCAGCCTAAACCACCATCATGGCTGCTGAACGTCCCGACACGCTGGAAGCCGCCCTCGCGCGCGTCTTCGAGGGCACAAAGAACACCCGCGCCAGCTGGTTCGCCCTGACGCGGGGCGAACGGCTGTTTTCAGCCGGCGATCCCGCCGACACCCTCTACCTGCTGCGGGCCGGACGGCTGGGCGTGTTCCGCGATGACGACGGACGCGCGCCCCAGTTCGTCGGCGTCATCAAGCCCGGCGATCCGGTCGGCGAAATGGCCATGCTGGCGGGCACGACCCACATGGCCAACGTCGTGGCCCTGCGTGACAGCGATCTGGTCGCCCTGCCCCGCGACGCCTTTTTCGAGGCGGCCCGCGCCGAGCCCGCCCTGATGGCCGAACTGGGCCAGGTGATGCTGACCCGGGCGCGAGCGCGCAATACGACCGGCGTCGCCCCCAGCGTCTTCGGCTTTATCTCTGGCCGCGCCCGACCGATTCGCGCCTTCGTCGAACGGGTGGCCCACGCCGTGGAGGCCCAGGGCTTCTCCTGCCGGGTCATCGACCACACGGCGCTGACGTCCGCCGCCGAGTGGTTCTCGGGTGTCGAGGACGCTCACGACTACGTTCTTTACGTCGCCGAATCCGACGAGCCCGGCTGGGCGTCGCTGTGCGCCCGCCAGGTGGACCGTGTCTTCCTGGTGGGCGACGCCGACCATCCCCCTCAGACGCCCCCGCCGCCTCAGGACGTCGAAGACGAAGCCCACCCTCTGACGGATCTGATCCTGCTGCGCGATCCGCGCATGTCACGGCCCACCAACACCCGCGCCTGGCTGGAGATGTTCAGACCCGGTCGCTGGTTCCATGCGGTCGAGGGCCTGTTCAGCGACACCGCACGGATCGCCCGCATCGTCACCGGCTCGGCGGTCGGCGTGGTGCTGTCGGGCGGGGGCGCCCGGGCCTACGCCCACATCGGGGCGCTGAAGGCCCTGACCGAGGCGGGCGTGCCGATCGACTTCATCGGCGGCTCCTCGATGGGGGCGGTGATCGCCGCCGGTCCCGGCCTGGGCTGGTCGGACGAGGAACTGACGGAGCAGATACGCAAGGCCTTCGTCGTCTCGGACCCGCTGTCGGACATCGCCTTTCCCATCATCGCCATGACCCATGCCCGCAAGGTCGGCCGGCTGATGCAGGACGCCTATGGCGACGTGGCCATCGAGGACATGCCCCTGCCCTTCTTCGCGGTTTCGACCAATCTGACGGCTGGCAAGGTCGAGGTGCATCGCCAGGGGATGCTGCGCCACGCCCTGAGGGCCTCGATCTCCATTCCCGGGGTCATGCCGCCCGTGGTCATGAACGGTCAGGTGCTGGTGGACGGCGCCGTGCTGCGCAACTTCCCCAGCGAGGTCATGCGCCGCCTGAACAGCGGTCCGGTCGTCGGCGTGGATGTGTCGCAGACGCGCGGCGTGGACCCCAGGGCGCTGGAGGATCCGCCGTCGTGGTGGCGCTGGATCGCGTCAGGCGCCTGGAAGAAGGGCCCGCCCATCGTCTCGATCCTGATGCGGTCGGCCACCCTGTCGACCGAGGCCGAACTGATTCAGGCCCGGGCCGACACCGACCTGCTGATCCTGCCCAAGCCCGAGGGCGTCGATATCCGCGACTGGAAGGCCTATGAACCCGCCGTCGCCGCCGGGCATGAGGCGGCGCAGACGGCCTTGGCGACGCTGAAATGCCCGGTCGAGCACCTGCATCGCACGCCCGTCAACGACGCCGCGCAACAAGAAACAGACGAGGAAATGGTAGAAGCGTTGACCCGTCCGCTCGCTGCGGAAACGCC
Organism: Brevundimonas sp. 01N35; assembly: GCF_056399785.1. NCBI lineage: Bacteria > Pseudomonadati > Pseudomonadota > Alphaproteobacteria > Caulobacterales > Caulobacteraceae > Brevundimonas > Brevundimonas sp. 01N35. The sequence continues at coordinate 124,179 of NZ_JBFTRZ010000009.1, read as the reverse complement.
TGCGAAAGCCGGTCGGACAGCGCGGAAAGAAAGGCCCTCTGCATAGGCAGATCGCCCGCCAACGCGGTCATATAGGGCCGCAGCGCCGTGCCCTTCATCCATTCCAGCACCGCGTCCTCGCCGCTCAGAACGTGCAGATAGGTCGTCATCCAGATGTCGATGTCGTCGCACAACGGCGCCAGGGCCTCGTAATAGGCCTCGGCCGGCAACAGGGGCGCGATCGTATCCACGCCCGCCAGCATCGACGCCCATGGCCCCTCGGCCGCCGTCTCGCGCATGATGGTATGGTGGCGCGTCTCCCAGGCCATCGGCATCTGCACGGCCAGCAGGCCGCCGGACGCCAAGGCCCCGGCCAGATGGGCGAACAGGCCCGCATGATCGGGCAGCCATTGCAGCGAGGCGTTGGCCAGGATCAGATCGGCCGGCTGCTCCGGCGCCCAGGTCGCGATGTCGCCGACAGTCCATTCGACATCAGCGGACAAGGCGCGGGCCTGCTCCAGCATGGCGTCGCTTGAATCCATGCCATGCACCTTGGCGTGAGGATGCCGACGCTTCAGCAAGGCAGCGTGCTGCCCCGTGCCGCAGCCCAGGTCCCAGATCTCGGCCGGGTCCAGGTCCTCGGGCAAACGCACCAGAAGATCGAGCGCGGCGCGGTCGCGCTGGGCTTCAAACCGGTTGTACTGGCGGGGGTCCCACACGGGGGAAGCGTCGCTCATGTCGGCATCACTCCAAGTCGCTGAAAGCGATTCGTTGAAGTGATGGTACCGCCTCTCAGGCTTGAACTGAGGACCTCCGGTTCCACAAACCGGCGCTCTAACCAACTGAGCTAAGGCGGCGCGATCAACGCGAGGGCGGTTCTCTAGCGGGCCTCGCCCCCGTGGGCAATATGCTTGTGACGGATTTTCGCTTTATCCCCCGTCAGTTCCATCCGCGGCTGGCGATATACTGCTGCAAGGCCGCGATCCGGGTCTGATCCGACGGGTGGGTCGAGGCGAATTCGGGCGTTCCGGTTTGGCGCTGCTGCGCCATCAGCCGCCACAGGGCGATGGATTCGGACGGTTTGTAGCCGGCTGCGGCGACGTAATCGACGCCGATGCGGTCCGCCTCCAGTTCGTGATTGCGCGAGAAGGGCAGCAGCAGGCCCAGTTGCGCGCCCAGGCCCCCGAAGGCGCCGACCGCCTGGGAATAGTCCCCCGCCCGGCTCTGGACCGCCCCTAGCACCAGGCCGGTCGTCGACTGGGTCGAGTAGCGTTCCGCTGCGTGGCGGGCGACGACATGGCCGACCTCGTGGCCGAGAACCGTGGCCAGTTGGTCGTCGTTCTGGACCAGCGCCAGCAGACCCGTCGTCACGCCGATCTTGCCAGACGGCAGGACGAAGGCGTTGGGGCTGTCGTCGATAAAGACCCGATAGTCCCAGGGTCGGTTCGCCAGCCCGGCGGCTTGCACGATCCGCCCGCCGACACGGCCCACGCGCTCGTTCTGGGCGGCGTTGGTCGAGAGTTTTGCCGTCCGCAGCGTTTCCGCCCAAGCCGCATCCGACTGCTGGATCAGGGCGCTGTCGTCGACGATCAGAAACTGATTGCGGCCCAGACTCTCATTGTAGGCGCAGGCCGACAGGGCCAAGCCCAGCGAGGAGACGACAGCGACGACAAGGTGTTTCATGCGATTTCTTCCCGTTCGGATGCGCTTCCGGACGAGGCCCCAAGACCAGGGGGGCGCCGCCCAAGCGCCAGACGGCGACCTTAAGGGCGATCTCGACGACCTTCCACCGGCGCCTGGACCTGCCGCGACGGATCGGCCGGTGAGAAGAACGGCACACGAACGACGAACTTGGCGCCGGGCCGGGTGCCCTTGACCGTCCCGGCCGAAAGCCGCCCGCGCTGGACAATCTCGAGGGCGGCGGCGCCGAAGCCCATGCCGGCCGGCGCTTCCGTCAGAACGCGGCAGTCCGCCGGATGACCGCTGGAGGTGACGGCGCACTCAATCCTGGCGAAACCCGCTTCCCCGTCAGCCGATATCATCCGGCCGGCGCATCCTGCCGCCGCCAGGGCCGGCAAGGCGACGACAGCGACCGCAGCATGGCGCATCAACCGCATCGGCTTCTCCCTCTCCTATTCGCAGCCATGCCGCGCGACGACGGCGACGCAATCGTAGTTCGTTAGAGCAAGGCAAAGAAAAACGCTCCGAGGCAAGCCTCGGAGCGTTCTTCATTTCGACTATCGATCGTGTCAGTCGCCCAGATTGAAGGGCACCCGAACGACGAATCTGGCGTTCGTCGCCGCACCATCGACCGTACGGGGCGAAAGTTGCCCGCGCTGGACGATACGAACGGCGGCGGCGCCGAAGCCCATGCCGGCAGGATCTTCCGAGACGACGCGGCAGTCCTCAGGACGCCCGCTCGGGGTCACCGTGCACTCGACCGTGGCAGAACCACCCACGCCGCGATCCAGGGCGCGTTGCGGGAAGTCCCGTTCAGTCGGACGCGGCGGACGCGCCCAGCTCGGGTTGGTGATGACCGAAGGTTTCGGCGGCGCAGGCGGAGCCGGCGGAGGCGGAGGTCCGGGGACGATCTGGGGCGGACCCGAGTATTCGACCCGATCTTCCTTCTTCGTCGGTTCGATGGCCACAGTCACCGGAGGCGGAGGCGCCTGGGTGTTGATCTGCGGTTCACGCACCTGAAGCTTCGGCGGCGGGGGCTGATCCGGCGGAGGCGGCGGGGGCGGCGGCGGCGGCGGCGGAGGGGGAACCTCCATCAGCTCGACGTCGACGGCCTCGTCCTCGTAGGTCATTTCCTTCAGCTTGAACTTGTTGTTGTACAAGTACAGGCCCGCCAGGGCGTGGACGATCACCGAAATGGTGATGCCCACGATGGCGCCGGTCGAAAGCTTCTTCTTCTTCTTCGGCGGATCCAGGATCGGATCACGGTGGACGTGAGGTTCAGCTGTCATGCTATGCGCCCCGCCCCCTTACGAGTTGTCTTCGCCAACCAGGGCGACGCTGTAGAAACCATTATCCTGGAGGGCGTTCATGACCTGCATGAAGTCGCCGTACCGAGTCTGTTGGTCTGCACGAATGAAAATACGTTCTTCCGAAGGGTTCCTGCGTCCAATCTGCACCCGCAGGTCGTCACCCAGAGCACCGGGCGAGGACTTGAGGTCGCCGATCCACACGTCGCCATCGTTCTGGATGGAGATGAAGACCGGCGTCGGCGGATTCTTGCCCGGAGGAGCAACGGCGCGAGGCAGTTTCACCGGCACCGACACGGTGGCGAGCGGAGCCGCCACCATGAAGATGATGAGGAGCACGAGCATGATGTCCACGAAAGGTGTGACATTGATCTCGGCATTAGCCTCGACGGTGTACTTGCCGCCGCCGGAACCGGAAAGTTTGGCGGCCATCCGTCTTACGCTCCCTTGTCGAGCTGACGCGAGATGGCGTTGATCAGTTCAGCGTTGAAGCCGTCCGAACGCGTGCCGTAGTTCGAGATGCGCGTGTTGAAGTAGTTGTAGAAGATAACGGCCGGGATAGCGGCGAACAGGCCGATACCGGTGGCGAGCAGAGCTTCAGCGATACCCGGAGCAACGACGGCCAGGTTGGTCGTGTTGGACTCGGCGATGCCGATGAAGGAGTTCATGATGCCGTAAACGGTACCGAACAGACCGACGAACGGACCAGTCGAACCGACCGACGCCAGGAACTGTTGGCCGCCCGAGAGGCGCTTGGGCAGACCCGACTGAACAGCAGCCACAGCGGTCTGGGCGCGCAGCAGCGCCGAGTCGCGGTGATCGCCGGTCACTTGCAGGCCGGCTTGACGCGACAGTTCGATTTCCTCGGTGGCGGCGGCGGCCATGTCGGCCAGCGGGTTGCCGTCAAAGTCTTCCGAGGTCGAAACGCGACGCATGTCAGCGATCGTGCGGGCGCCGCGGAAGGCTTCCAGGAAGCGGTCGGTCGCCTTGTTCAGGGCGCCGAACTCCAGCAGCTTGATCAGCAGCAGGGTCCACGAGAAGATCGAGGCCAGCAGCAGGCCGGACATGACGACCTTAACCACTGCGGTGGCTTCCATGAACATGGAGACCGGGGTGATGCCGCCGCCGTGACCTTTGCTGACCGAGTCAGCAACCGTCGACGGATCAGCAGCGGGAGCGGCGTCAGCAGCGGGAGCAGCAGCGTCGGCGGCCGGAGCGGCAGTCGAAGCAGCGGCTGCCGGAGCAGCGGCCGGGGTTGCGGCGGATTGCGCCAGAACCGGCGAGCTCGCCATCAGGACGGCAGCGCCGGCCAGTGCGAGGAGGATATTCGTCTTCTTGCTATCGAGCATTGTTCGCCAGTTCCTGCTTTGGTCTGACACGTGGAACCCAAGACACGGACCGCGTCAGTCGGCCGTCCCTATAATGAAATCTCACCACCGAAAGGATCGAGCCCGTCGAGTGGAACCGCCGCCCGCCACAACCGTTCGAAAACGATCGCCGCCGCCAAGGTCCGGAAGACAATATCTTCGTGACCCCGACCTGCAAGCAGGAATGCGATTAAGTCCCTTTGGCGAACGCCTATCTTAGCGTCAAGTGCGCAAAGTTTCTTTTCCCCCCGGCACATCGGGCGGCAGGGCCGTTGGGCAAAAAATTTGCCAAATTCATCACCAAAACGACACGAACCGGTCGCGGCGACAAAGATTAACGGAAAGCAATTCCCAAGGCGAAATTTAGGCCATTTCGGGGCGCGGATTTCGAGGTGATGGGATTGGGCGACAAAAGGGAAATGGTGCCTGGAGGCGGGTTCGAACCACCGACACGCGGATTTTCAATCCGCTGCTCTACCAGCTGAGCTATCCAGGCGCGCGATTTCCGTCGCGAGAGGCGGGTCTATAGGCGAGGCCGGACGGGGTGTCCAGACGCCAATTCACTCAATTCCGCGATCTTTTTCATCATCGACCGCATCCTCGGTCGGAATGGCGTAGCCGCCGGTGAACCAGCGCTGCAGATCAACGTCGGCGCAGCGCTTGGAGCAGAAGGGCTTGTAGGCCGGGTCCGGCTTCTGACGGCGGCAGATGGGGCAGAGCGACATTAGACAGCCTCTTCAATTCGGACGGCGCCAGGAGCCAGGGAGGGATCGGCCGCCAACCCGGCCCTCGGCCCCAGTGCGGCGACCAGGGGCGCGGCCAACGCCGCCTCCTCGGGGCAGCAACGGGCGATGAAGCGCGGCGTCGCGGGATCGGACAACATAGCCAGACGGATTTGACGCGCGACGGCGATGGCCCGGGTCTCAAGTGTCGGACGGCCCCTCGCGTCCAGCAGCCGTTCGTCCAGCGGGGTCCGCCGCCACGGCAGGGACAGTTGCATCAAGCCGAACCGGCTCAACGGCCCGAACGCCGCCTGGGGTTCCGCAGCGAAGGCCGCGCGAACGCCCTTCATTATAGTGTCGCCGTGCAGGCCGACGCCGATGAGGTCGATCACGACCAGTCCGCCCCACCCTTTCAGCGTCAGCAGCCGGGCGGCCTGGGTCAGGCCTTCACGATTCGCCGTCTCGCGGCTCTTGCGGGAATCACGGCCCGGCGCGGGGGCATGGTCGATGTCGACGGCGATCAGGGCGCGGGTGCGCTGGATCATCAGGTCCAGACCGCAGGCGGGATCGACGACAGAAGCAGCCAGCGCGTCCTCTTCGGCCTCCAGAGCCGCGCGTACCGCGACCACGCCCGTCTGGGCCGCGACGCCCGGCGCCAATGCGGCCAGGATTGCGGAGACGTCCGGCCCAGGCGCCAGCAGGCGCGGCTCGCCGGACGCGTCGCCGAGACGACGCAGCACCGGGCCTTTGCGCTCGCGGGGTTCGGCAGTGACCTCGACCTCGATCTTGGCCCCCTCCCCCGGCTTTTCGTTCTGGCCCAGCGGCAGGAAGCCGAAAGGCTCGCCCGCGCCCAGATCGACAAAGGCGCCGCGCAGGGCTGGTTCGACCCGCGCGATACGGCCGACACAGCGCGCGCCCAGCCGATCGCTCGGCCGGTCGCTGTCACGCTGGAGGATCAGATGGTGAAAGCGCCCGTTGCGGGCGACGACGCCGCGGGTCTCGCCCGGCGTCTGATCGAGGAAGACCTCGACATCGGCCATGTCAGGCGCTCTTGGGCCGCCAACCGGCGCCCCGAAGCAGATTGGCCGCCTCATAGAGGGGCAGACCCATGACCGCCGGGTGGCTGCCGACGATGCGGCGCACGAAGGCCGCAGCCGCTCCCTGGATGCCGTAACCGCCCGCCTTGCCGCGCCATTCGCCGGAGGCGACGTAGGTCGCGATGTCTTCGGCCGACAGGGTCTTGAACGAGACGCGGGTGTCGACCACTCGGCAGGTCGTTTCGCCATTGGCGATCACGACGACGCCGGTGAAGACGCGGTGATTGCGGCCGGACAGCAGCTCGAGGAAACGCTTGGCCTCGGCCTCGTCCGCCGGCTTTTCCAACAGGCGACGGCCCAGGGCCACCACGGTGTCGGCGGCCAGAACGATGGCGTCGGGCGAACGCGCCGCCACGACCTCGGCCTTGCCGCGCGCCAGGCGCTCGGCCAGACGCGTCGGCGTCTCGCCTTTCAGCGGGGTCTCGTCGATGTCGGCGGGATCAACATGATCGGGAACCACCCCGATCTGCGCCAGAAGCTCAATCCGGCGCGGGCTCGACGAGGCCAGAATCAGCCTCGGAGCCGAAAGGTCAGGACGCGACACGCGCGTCCTTACTTGAAGCGATAGGTGATGCGACCCTTGGTAAGATCGTACGGCGTCATTTCAACCAGCACCTTGTCGCCCGCCAGGACGCGAATGCGGTTCTTGCGCATCTTGCCGGCGGTGTGGGCGATGATCTCGTGGTCGTTTTCCAGCGTCACGCGGAAGGTGGCGTTCGGCAGCAGTTCGCTGACGGTGCCCGGGAACTCGAGAAGCTCTTCCTTGGCCATGCGGTCTCTCTCGCCCGATGAAACGGCATAAGGCTCGCGTTGGGCGTGAACGCGAGCCGTCGAAGGAGGCGCCTAATGCACCAAAATGCTGAAATAGTCGAGTTCAGCCGCGTCGATAGAGGGCGCACACCAGCGTGAACAGGCGACGGGCCGTTTCCTTGTCGATCTCGACCTTGCCTTCGAGGCGTCCCTTGAGCAGTTCGGCGCCCTCGTTGTGCAGGCCACGACGGCCCATATCGACCGACTCGATCTGGCTGGGCGACGAGCCGCGCAGGGCTTCGTAATAGCTTTCGCAGATCAGGGCGTAGTCGCGGATCACCGTCTTCATCGGCGACAGCGACAGGACGTGAGTGCGGGAAAAATCGGGCCCGGCGATATCGAAGGCCAGGCGATTGTCCTGCGACGAGAGACGCAGCGTATAGGGGCCGCCTTCGGCGCCCTCAGGCGCGAAACTGTTGGCCTCGACCAGGTCGAAGATGGCGACGCGGCGCTGATGCTCGATCTCGGCAGTGGCGGCCGGCAGGGTCGCGGCGTCCACTTCGATGACCGAAAGTTTGTGCGGCCCGCTCACGACTGGCTCTCGTCAGAAGGCGCGTCGTCCAGATGGGTCGGCGCCACGCGCGCAGGCCAGCGGTCCGACAGGTCGGTCAGCACGGCGTCCAGGCATTCCACGTCGATCCGCAGGTCGCCGCCGCCGGCGAACATCAGGATGACCCGGCCGCCCGGCGCTTCGGTCGGCTCGAAATCGAGCGCCAGGAGCTCCAGCGCCGATTCGGGCGCGCGCGGCAGACGGCGGCTCTTGACCGCCTCGACGTCGCCGAACTGCATGGCGGACATGACGCGGGCGCCGCCGCATTCCCAGCAGAAGCGAGACAGGACGATGGTCAGTCGGCGGGCTTCCTTTTCCCAGCTGATGTCGACGGGACGCATGATGGCGTCCTGAAGCGCGGCCGAGATGATCTGCAGATCGACGGCGTCCTCGGCCAGCAGGCGCAAGGGCTCCATCGGCGCCAGGGCCTCCTCGGCCGCCGCGTCGGTTTCAGAGGTCGCCTTGGCCTCAGTGCTCATCCGCCTCGCCTTTCACGCGCCGGACATCGGCGCCGCAGGCTCCCAGCTTTTCTTCCATCCGCTCGAAGCCGCGATCCAGATGATACACCCGCCCGACCGTGGTTTCGCCCTCGGCGACCAGACCGGCCATGACCAGGCTGATCGAGGCGCGCAGATCGGTGGCCATGACCGGCGCGCCGGTCAGCTTCTCGACGCCGCGCACGTGCGCCTCGCCGGCGTGGACCGAGATGTCGGCACCCAGACGCGCCAGTTCGGGCGCGTGCATGAAGCGGTTCTCGAAGATGTTCTCGTGGATGATGCTCTCGCCCTCGGCGGTCGTCATCAGGGCCATGAACTGGGCCTGCAGATCGGTGGCGAAGCCCGGATAGATTTCAGTCGTGATGTTGACGGCCTTCAGCCGCTGCGTCGGATCGCGGCGGACGATGACGCCGTCGACGGTCGGTTCGACCTCGACCCCGGCCTCGATCATCTTGTCGGTCAGAGCGGTGATCAGGTCGGCCCGCCCCTTGGTCAGGCGCACCTCGCCGCCGGCCATGGCGGCGGCCAGAGCATAGCTGCCCATCTCGATCCGATCGGGAATCACCGACCAGGTCGCGCCGCTCAGCGACGAAACGCCGGTGATGGTCAGGACGTCGGTGTCCAGGCCCTCGATCTTGGCGCCCATGGCGATCAGGCAGCGGGCCAGATCGCCGATCTCGGGCTCACGGGCGGCGCGTTTCAGCACGGTCGTGCCGTTGGCCAGGACGGCGGCCAGCAGGGCGTGTTCGGTGGCGCCGACCGAGACGAAGGGAAACTCGATCTCGGCCCCTTGCAGCCCCCTGGGCGCCGTGGCCGAGACATAGCCCTCTTCCAGTTCGATCTCCGCGCCCAGCGCCGTCAGCGCCTGAAGGTGCAGATCGACAGGCCGCGCCCCGATGGTGCAGCCGCCCGGCAGCGACACCTTGGCGTGGCCGGTGCGCGCCAGCAGCGGCCCCAGGACGTTGAACGAGGCCCGCATCTGGCGAACCAGATCATAGGGAGCGAAGGTCGAGGTCAATTCCGGCGCATGGAACAGGGTCTCCTGGCCGTCGGCGCCATTGCGCTCCGTCACCTCGACGCCGAACTGTTGCAGCAGTTGGCCCAGGAACTTGGTGTCGGCCAGACGCGGCATATTGGTCAGCAGCAGGGGCTGATCCGTCAGGATCGACGCCGCCATCAGCTTGATGGCCGAATTCTTGGCGCCGCTGACCTCGATCTGGCCGTTCAGGCGGTTGCCGCCGTGGATGACGATGCTGTCCATGGAATCTTTCGCGGCCGGAAACACTGCGCCCCGGCGAACCGGCTATCTAGCAAGCCGCCCTACCCTCGCGAAAGAGCCGGATGCGACGCAGGGCGATGACTTTCAGTTGCGCTCGGTAGCAGGGCGCGGCGGGGCGGTCGGCGCCTTGCGGCGCTTCAGGTTGGTGCGCAGAGCGGCGGCCAGACGCACGGCCCGCTCAGCCTTGGCCTTCTGCTCGCGTGAGGGCTCCACGACCGGGGCGGCGGGAACGGCGTCTTTGGGCGGGGTATCCATGTTGCACAGCAGACCGCGTGCAAAGTTTTTGATCAAGCATGCATTTTGCACTTGTGCCGCCCCGAGGGTCTTGGCTATACGGCCGCTTCCTCAGTGAGGGCCGCCGTAGCTCAGTGGTAGAGCGCATCCTTGGTAAGGCTGAGGTCGTGGGTTCGATTCCCCCCGGCGGCACCATCCGGACCCTTGCAGATCAATGATTTGCAAGGGTCCGGTCCAATCTCCCCGACAATCAGATGCTATGTCCTGACGCGGTCGAATTGCGCCCGTTCGACACCTGACGGCTGGTCAAAACCTCCCCGCGCCCGCTAGACCTTCCGACCTCATCAGTAGGGGTCTTGGGGGCCTTCCATGAAGCGCAGTTTGTTGACCACCGTCGCGGCCCTGGCCGTGGCCTTCCCGGCGTTCGCCCAAACGGCTCCGGCCGGCGATTCGACGGCGACCGCCGCCACGCCCGCCAAGCCGAAATGGGATGTCCAGAACCCGCCGGGCGCGTCGCACGACGCGACCATCGACGTCACCGAAGGCACCTGGATGTCGCTGGACGTCAGCCCTGACGGCCGCGAGATCGTCTTCGACCTGCTGGGCGACATCTATGTCATGCCGATCGGCGGCGGCGAGGCCCGCGCCATCGCCTCGGGCGTGGCCTGGGACATGCAGCCCAAATATTCGCCGGACGGCCGCTCCATCGCCTTCACCTCGGATCGGGGCGGCGGCGACAATCTGTGGGTCATGGATCGCGACGGGTCGAACGCCAAACAGGTGTCGAACGAGACCTTCCGCCTGCTGACCCAGCCCGACTGGTCGCCGGACGGTCAGTTCATCGTCGGCCGCAAGCATTTCACCTCGTCGCGCTCGCTGGGCGCGGGCGAGATGTGGATGTACCACCGCGCGGGCGGCGGCGGCGTGCAGCTGACCGAGCGCCGCACCCAGCAGAAGGACACGGGCGAGCCCGCCTTCTCGCCCGACGGCCGCTATCTCTATTTCAGCGACGATTCCACGCCGGGCGGCCAGTTCGAATACTCCAAGGATCCGAACAGCCAGATCTACGTGATCCGGCGCCTGGATCGCGAGACGGGCGAGGTCACGCCCTTCGTCACCGGGCCGGGTGGCTCGATTCGCCCCACCCCCTCGCCCGACGGCAAGTCGCTCGCCTTCATCCGGCGCGACCGGTACAAATCCGTCCTCTACGTCATGGACCTCGAATCGGGCCGCGAGACCCCGATCTACGACGGTCTGGACCGCGACCTGCAGGAAACCTGGGCCATCCACGGCGTCTATCCGACGATGAGCTGGACCCCGGACAACAAGGGTCTGGTCTTCTGGTCAGGCGGCAAGATCCACCGCATCGACGTGGCGTCCAAGGCCGTCAGCGAAATCCCCTTCCACGTCGCCGACACCCGCCGCGTGCAGGAGGCCGTGCGTTTCCCCGTCGAGGTCGCGCCTGACAAGTTCGACGTGAAGATGGTCCGCTGGGCCCAGACCTCGCCCGACGGCTCCAAGGTGGTGTTCGAGGCCCTGGGCAATCTGTGGGTCCGCGATCTGCGCAACGGCGTCGCCGGCGCCCCGCGCCGCCTGACGCGCCAGAGCGACCATTTCGAGCTGTATCCGTCCTGGTCGCGCGACGGCCGCTCCATCGTCTACACGACCTGGAACGACAAGGACCTGGGCACGCTGCGGGTGATTCCCGCCGGCGGCGGCGAAGGCCGCGTCATCAGCGCCCATCCCGGTCACTATCTGGAGCCGCAGTTCTCGCCGGACGGCCAGACCGTGGTCTATCGCACCTCCAGCGACGGCTTCCTACGCACGGCCCTGTGGAGCCGAGAGCCGGGCGTCTATCGCACCTCGGTGCGCGGCGGCCAGCCGACCCTGATCACGGACAAAGGCTCGAACCCGCAGTTCGGGGCCCGCAACGACCGCATCTTCCTGACGGCGCGCGACGGCGACAAGCGCGTGCTGAAATCGGTCAACCTGTCGGGCGAGGACGCCCGCACCCACCTGAGCAGCGAATGGGCCGCCGAGTTCTCGGTGTCGCCTGACGAGCACTGGGTGGCCTGGACCGAGCGGTTCAACGCCTATGTGACGCCCTTCGTCGCCACCGGCCGCGCGATCACGGTCGGCGCCGACACCAAGGCCCTGCCCCAGACCCGCGTCACGCGCGACGCCGGCGAATGGTTGCACTGGTCAGGCGATTCCAACCGCCTGCAATGGTCGATGGGACCGGAGCTGTTCTCGCGTCCGCTGAGCGAGAGCTTCGCCTTCGCCGAGGGCGCGCCGGCCGAACTGCCCAAGCCCGCCGAGCACGGCGTCAAGATCGGCTTCAGCGCCGACTACGCCAAGCCCTCAGGCCGCGTGGTCCTGACCGGCGCCCGCCTCATCACCATGAAGGGCGACGAGGTCATCGAGGACGGCGTGGTCGTCATCAACGGCAACCGCATCGAAGCCATCGGCCCGCGCGGCTCGGTCACCGTGCCGAGCGACGCCCGCGTCATGGACACGGCCGGCAAGACCATCATCCCCGGCCTGGTGGACGCCCACTGGCACGGCTCGATGGGCTCGGACGAGATCATCCCCCAACAGTCCTGGGTCGACTACGCCGCGCTCGCGTTTGGCGTGACCACCATCCACGACCCGTCCAATGATTCGAGCGAGATCTTCGCCCACAGCGAACTAGCCAAGGCCGGCCGCGTGGTCGGGCCGCGCATCTTCTCGACGGGGACCATCCTCTACGGGGCGGCGACGCCGTTTACGGCTCAGGTCAACGACCTGGACGACGCCCTGTCCAACCTGCGCCGGATGCAGGCCATCGGGGCCTGGAGCGTCAAGAGCTACAATCAGCCGCGCCGCGACCAGCGTCAGCAGATCCTGGCCGCCGCCCGCGAACTGGGCATGATGGTCGTGCCCGAGGGCGGCTCGCTGTATCAGCACAACATGAGCATGGTGGTGGACGGCCACACCACGGTCGAGCACTCGATCCCGCTGGCCCATCTGTACGCCGACGTGCACCAGCTGTGGCGGCAGACCAAGGTGGCCTACACCCCCACCCTGATCGTGGCCTATGGCGGCAACTGGGGCGAGAACTACTGGTATCAGGCGACGGACGTGTGGAACGACCCGATCCTGACCCAGTACGTCCCCCGCCGCATCCTGGACAGCCGCGCCCGTCGCCCGGTCCAGGTGCCGCAGGACGAGTTGAACCACATCTCCATCGCCCGCGAGGCCAAGCGCCTGTCAGACGAGGGCGTGTCGGTGCAACTCGGCGCCCACGGCCAGCGCGAAGGTCTCGGCGCCCACTGGGAGCTTTGGATGATGGAGCAGGGCGGCATGACGCCGCTCCAGGCCCTGCGCGTCGGCACCCTGAACGGCGCCACGGCGCTGGGCATGGACAAGGACATCGGCTCGCTGGAAACCGGCAAGCTGGCCGACCTGGTGGTGCTGGAGGCCAACCCGCTGGAGAACCTGCGGAACACGGTGAAGATCGGTTACACGATGATCAACGGTCGGATCTTCGACAACCACATGAACGAGGTCGGTCAGGCCCCGCGTCAGCCCTTCTGGCATCAGGGCGCCGATGGTCAGGCCTGGAGCGCCGGGGCCGCCTCGACCGAGGCGCACAGCCACGGACACGGCCAGGACTGACGGTCGTCAGACCAGATACGAAGAGGGCCCGACCGAAAGGACGGGCCCTTTTTTCATGCTCTGAAACGTCATCCCGGAAGTGGCGGAGCCGCTATCCGGGACCGCAAGAAACGCGACCAGGAAACGCGGCGTCTTGAGCGGTCCCGGCTCTCCGCTGCGCTACGGCCGGGATGGCGGTTGGTTGGGAAGCTACTTGACCGTCGCGGCCAGCAAGGCAGACCGCTTGGCTGCCCTGCCCTTCAGCCAGCGCATGGCGACGACGGCGACGACGACGAAAGCTCCAAAGGCGATCAGCATCAGGGTGGGGCCGTGGGCCTCGCTGAGGAACTCCAGCCGCGCCAGCCCCCTGGCGGCCAGATAGCCGGGCGCCAGCATGGCCAGAACCCAGACGAAGGCCGATGTCACATTGGCGAACTGGAAGACGCGGCGGCGCATCCGCAGCACGCCGACCATGACCGGCACGAAGGCCCGCAGAGGCCCGAAGAAGCGTCCGATGAAGATGGAGGCTACGCCGTAACGACGGCAATACAGCCGCGTCCAGGCGATCTTGCGCCGGTGCGGCAGCAGCATGGGCTGGCGCAGCACGCCCGTCCCCAGCCGCCGACCAATCCAGTAGGAGATGGCGTCGCCCATCACGGCGCCGATGACGCAGCCGACGACGACGGTCATGGGATCCAGAACGCCCGCCGCCACCAGTCCCCCCGCCGCCACCAGCAGACCGGTCGCCGGCACGAAGGCGCCGATCACCACCAGGGATTCAAGGAAGGTGACAGCCCCTAGAACGACCCCGGCCCAGACGTGGTGTCTGGCGATGAAATCGGCGGCCGAACTAAGCAAACTATCCATACTGGTCCTCTATCTCCCACGCATATGGGAGATCGCCGCCCGAAGGGAATGCGGCGATGGGACGCCCCGAGCGAAACACGCCGGCCGTGGCGCGAACGCCTCAGTTCGACCAACCGGTTTGGGGCCTTTAACGGCCGGTCTGCAGGGAAATGCCGATGGTGCTGGTCGTTTCCTGAACCGCGCCGGCGCGCAGCGGCGGATAGGGGCGAGCACGGAAATAAGTTCCCTCATAGCCCGGTGGCTCCATGACGCCGAACGGACGACCGTAGCCGCCGTAGGGATAGTCCCGGAGCGAGCCGTAACCGTAGCCCCAGGGGCTGTTTTTGGTCTGACGGACGCTCAGGTTCAGCGCGCCGTTCTCGCCCAGCGGCAGCGACACCGCCGCCGAATAGTCGCGATAGCCGCCGGTGCCCATGCCGACGCTGAACTCGCCGTGCATCTTGCGGGGCTCGGCCTCGGCCCAGGGATCGGCGGGCGCGATCGACGCGTCCGATGTGCGGTCGCCGATCCAGCGGGCGATCTGTTCGTCGGTGCTGAGTCCATGCGGGGCGGCGCTCTGCACCGTCGTGCTGGGCGACGCGTCCGCCGTGGTTTCAGCCAGCATGGCCGCCGTGGCGGTCGGCACCGATTGGGTGCCGCGCGGAGCGGTCGTGACGACGCCGTCCGGGTCGAATCCCGTCATCAGCGTCGCGGCGGCGACCAGTTCGATCATCATGCGCCCATACTCCCGTTTCCGACCACCCTAGCGCCAAATGCGGCCAAGGTCAGGCGGAGCCGTCGCCGCGCCCCAGCGGATCGGGCAGAGGCTGGCCCTCGGGCACGAAGCTGAGAGCCACGGAATTGATACAGTAACGCAGGCCGGACGGCGGCGGCCCGTCGGGGAAGACATGGCCCTGATGGCTGTCGCAGCGGGCGCAGCGGGTCTCGACGCGGACCATGCCATAGCTGCTGTCGCGCACGGCGCGGACGTGAGCCTCGTCCACCGGCTGGCTGAAACTGGGCCAGCCCGTGCCGCTCTCGAACTTGGTCCCCGTGCGGAACAGCGGCAGGCCGCATTCCCGGCAGCAGAAGACCCCGGCGCGCTTCTCACCCAGCAAGGTGCCGCAGAAGGGCGCCTCGGTGCCGTGGGCCAGCAGGACGCGTTTTTCCTCCTGCGACAGATCGGCTTCCAGCGCCACGCGCTGGCTCTCGCTGGGCGGCGTCAGATCATAGCCCGAAGGCGAGCGTAGCGGCGCGGGGGATTCGGTCTGGGTCATGTCCCACAAATAGTAAGGGCCGGACGGCGTTTCCACCGTCCGGCCCCATTCATCGGCCCAAACGGGCCTCAAGTAGCCCGAAGGGGCGCTAGGCCCGCTCAAACGGCCTCAAGCAGCCCGAAGGGCGGCAGGCCCCCTAAAAGAGCGTGCCGACCCAGGCGCGCACGGCGGCTTCATCGGTCGGGTTGCCGGCGAAGGCCAGGCCCTGCGCCGGGGTGTAGGGCTGATTGTTGCCGCGCTGACGCGTCGTCCAGGCCTTGTGACCATAGCTGAGATCAGCATAGTTCGACGGCAGGCGCTGCACGGTCGGCTCGATGAAGATCGAGTCGACGGCGGTGGCCGACCCGACCAGACGCACGTTCGGCAGGCGGGTCAGCAAGTCCAGCGTGTCCAGGCAACCGCCCGAGCAGCCGCCGTCGACCAGAACCACGACCGGCCCCTGCATCGGGTTGGCGGCGCCGGTATCGGCGACCGACGGACGGCCCGGCATGACGAAGGTCTGCTGACCGGCGGCCAGGGCCGAATCGAAGGCGGCGACGATGGCCTGGGTCTGTTCGATCACGGCGCCCGATTCCTGCACGAAGCGCGGATCGGCCTGCATGCGGTTCAGGGTGTCGGCGAACCATTGGCGGTTGGCCGGAGTAGCGCGATAGGTGATCTGACCGGCTGCCGGCTGGCGGCTGACGGTGAACTCGGGCGTCCACAGGCGGTTGGCCAGGCCATAGCCGCGCGAGGTGGCGTTGATCGAGGCGCCGTCGGCGCCGCGCAGATCGATCACCAGGCCCTGCGAACCGCGCAGGGCGGCGACCTGGCCTTCGACCTGGGCGAAGAAGGCGTCCCAGCCGGCGTCGTCGGCAAGGGAGTTGACGTGCAGCCACGGACGACCGTCGATCTGTTCGATCGACAGCTTGGTCGCACCCGGCGTGAAGACCGAGGCGCGATAGGCGGCTTCCAGGTTCGCGGGCGTCGCCGGTTGCGGGCTGAGCGTGTATTCGCGGGCGCGGCGGCCGACCTGGAACTCGCACACAGACGGCACGCCGCCGACCATCGGGTTGTTGCGGTTCCACAGCAGGTAGGGGGCGGTGCGAACCCGGCCGGCTTCGGTAGTCAGATCACCTTCAAAACCGTCCAGCTTGGCCTTGGCGAAATCGGCGATCGGCTGGACGTTGCAGCTCTTGACCACGGCGCCCACCGGCGGCGCGCCGCGCACGCCTGGCTGAACGTAGGAAACGATATACTCGCCATTGCGCCAGGCGGTGGCGACGCCGGGCCATCCGGTGGCGAAGAAGGGCCCGGCGCCTTCAAAGGTCGGGCGGGCGGCGATGTTGGCGTCGCGGAAGCCGTTGGCGTAGTAGCGCAGCAGATAGGCGTGGCTGTCTCCGCTGTTGACCTGCGCCGCCTTGGACAGGGCGTCCTGAAGCCCGGCGTCGAGCCAGCCGCGGAAGACTTGGCTGGCGGCGCCCGGCACGACGGCCGCCGGATGGTTGGCTTTCAGGGCGTCGTGCGTGGCCTGAAGGTCCTTCCGCGCGAGATCGCTGAAGTTCTGGGCCGAGGCGCTGCCAGCCGTCAGGGCCAGAGCGAGCACAGCCGCCGAGGCGGTGAGCAGACGTTGCATGAAAGAAACTCCCAGAGGGCCGTCGAAACGCGGTTTCGCCGTGTTTAAACCCAAGAAAGGTCCCCGTTCCAGCCCCGTGACGAATTGACCGCACCGCTTGCCGTCTGACGCATCGTTTACGCCGCCCTGAACGCCACGCTATCCTCCTTGCCAACGCTGGCTTTCTCCGGCGTCGAGGGGACGTCGGGGGACGACATGACATTGAAAGACAAGCTGTTCGGCTTCGAGGGCCGCCTGCGTCGCATGGACTGGTGGGCGCTCACGGTCCTGATGGGGTTGGCCGGCATGATGTTCAGCGAAACCCTCGCCCTGCTTGTGCTCGGCGGCGACCGCTCGCTGTTCTTCGGCGGCCTCGACGCCATAGCGCGCCGCATGACCGACCCCGTCGGCATCATGGTCAGCGCCGCCGCCGCCCTGCCCTTCCTCTGGCCCGCCCTGGCCCTGGCGGCCAAGCGCGCGCATGACCGCGACAAGAGCGCCCGGCTGGTCATGGGCCTGACGATCGCCAGCTACATTCTCAGTATCGCCCCCGACGGCGCGTTCACCGCCGCCGGCCGACTGGCTGACCGCGGGCTGTGGATCGCCGGCTTTTTCCTGCTGATGGGAGTGGCGGCCACGATCGGAAGCCTCTACCTGCTGATCGTCCTCGGTTTCCAGGACGGCACGCCCGGGCCGAACCGTTTCGGACCGTCGCCCAAGCGCCGCGACCCGGCCCTCGCCCTGCCCCAGACTGAACCCTGATGACGCTGCTGACCGATCTGTTCCTGACGTCCTCCGGCCGCGTTGGACGAACCGCCTTCATCGCGGGCGCCGCCGTCCTGCTGGCGCTGTGGGCGGGATTCGATCTTCTGACGCCGCCGGCGCTGCGGGACATGATCGGCTGGGCCGTCGCGGCCCTGCTGCTCTACGGCGGGGCCTGCATCCTGTCGCAACGGCTGCATGATCGCGGCCGTTCGGGCTGGTGGAGCGGACCGATCCTCCTGGCCGTCGCCATGGCCTGGCCTCGCCCGCAAGCGCCGCTGGACTGGCTCGCCGCCGCCATCCTGGTTCTCGTGGCGGTCGATCTGGCTCTGCTGCCGGGTCAAAGGGCGTTCAATCGCTACGGCCCGCCGCCCAGGGCCTGACGCATAGTTCAGAGCGGCGCTTCGCCTGCCTGAACCGGACCAAAGACGCGCTGGAACGAGGCCTTCAACGCCCCGTCCGCCTCGTCCATCGTCGCCAGAACGCCCAGATCGACCAGGCTGGTGACGCCGTGGTCGGTGATGCCGCAGGGCACGATGCCGCCGAAATGGTCGAGGTCCGGCTCCACGTTCAGGCTGATGCCGTGGAAGCTGACCCATTTGCGGACCTTGACGCCGATGGCGGCGATCTTGTCCTCGCGGCTCCAGCCCGCGCCCTTGCGTTCGACCCAGACGCCGACGCGACCCTCGCGCATCCCCGCCTCGACGCCGAACTGATCCAGGGCGCCGATGATCCAGTCCTCCAGCCCATGGACGAAGGCGCGCACGTCCTTGCCGCGCTTGTTGAGGTCCAGCATCACATAGGCCACGCGTTGGCCCGGCCCGTGATAGGTGAACTGCCCCCCTCGCCCCGTCCGGTGGACCGGGAAACGGTCCGGAGCCAGCAGGTCCTCGTCCTTGGCCGAGACGCCCGCCGTATAGAGGGGCGGATGCTCCAGCAGCCAGACCATCTCCTCGGCCTGGCCCGCCGCGATGGCGGCGACGCGCGCCTCCATGGCGGCGACGGCGGGCTCGTAATCGACATAGCCGGTCGAGACCGCCCATTCGACGGCATGGCCGTCGGCGCGGATCAGAGATCGTTCGGTCAGGCTTAACGGGTCGGCAAGCATGACGCTTCAATGTGTCTGCTGACGCGCCGACGCAAGGTCGTCCGTTGATTGCGAGTACCATTTTGAGCCAGATCGAAGCCGTCGATGTCGAGATTTCGATCGTGCTGGGCCGTTCGGTCCTGCCGATGCAACAGTTGCTGCGCATGGGCCGGGGCGCTGTGATCCCGCTCGACGCGTCCGAAAGGGACGAAGTCTGGATCCTGGCCAACAATCACCCGGTGGCCCGCGGCGAGATCGAAATTCGCGACGACCGCATCGCCATCACCGTGACCCGCACCGCCGACGTCTATGACTTCATGGCCGGCGCGGCATAATTTTGGGGCGGCAGTCAGAAGGCTCCGCCCTTCTCGACCCGACGCCGCCCTGCGGGTTTCGACCCGAACATCTTTGTCGAGCCGCGGTCAGAAGGCTCCGCCTTCTCGACCCGACGCGGCTTGATTCCCCGCGGCTCAGCGGCAAATGGGCAGGAAAAGCCGAGACTTCGCCTATTTCCGCAAAACGCTCTTTTCTTTCCGTTCTCTCTCCGCTATTGCCCGCCCTCCGATGCGAGCGGTCGTGGCGGAATTGGTAGACGCGCAGCGTTGAGGTCGCTGTGGGGCAACCCGTGGAAGTTCGAGTCTTCTCGACCGCACCATCTGATCTGACAGGGCGACACTCGGCTATACCAGGCTGACATTTTCGGGGAGGCAGACACGTGACCAACACGGATTCCGCCTCCCCGGCCCCTGCTCCCGAAATCGAAACCGAAGATCACGTCGCCCTCGGCGAGGACTATGCCCTGACGGCGTCCTTCGTCGAAAAGGTCGTGGACGCCGCAGACGACGGCGACGGCCTGCGTCTGCGCGGCCTGCTGGAAGACCTGCACCCCGCCGACGTCGCCGACCTGATGGGCTTCCTGACGTCCGAGCATCGCGCCGTCGTGGTTCAGTGGCTGCCGCCCGAGCTTCTGGCGGACACCTTGCCCGAGCTGGACGACGGCATCCGCGAGGAAGTACTGGAGCGGGTGCCTCACCTGACCCTGGCCGAGGCGCTGCAGGAGCTGGACTCCGACGACGCCGCCGCCGTGGTCGAGGACCTGGAGGACGATCAGCGCGAGAAGGTGCTCGCCGCCATGCCCGAGGGCGATCGCGCCGCGATCGAAAGCTCGCTGGGCTATGCCGAGGATTCCGCCGGCCGCCTGATGCAGCGCGAGGTCATGGCCGCGCCGCAGTTCTGGAACGTCGGCGACACCATCGACCACGTCCGCCGCCAGGGCGAGGACCTGCCCGAACTCTTCTTCGACATCTATGTCGTCGACCCGCAGAATCACCCGATCGGCGGCGTCCCCATCAGCCGCCTGCTGCGCGCGCCGCGCACCACGCTCCTGACCGAGCTGATGGAGCCGGTCAACGAGATCGCCGTCGACGTCGACCAGGAAGAAGTCGCCTACATCTTCGAGAAATATAACCTGATCTCCACCCCCGTGGTGGACGCCTCGGGGCGCCTGGTCGGCCAGCTGACGGTCGATGACATCGTTCACATCATTCAGGAAGAGAACCGCGAGGACATCCTGCGCCTGGCCGGCGTCTCGGACGAAGACCGGTCCTCGGGCGTGCTCGAGATCGTGCGCGGCCGCGTGCCGTGGCTGGGCATCAATCTGTTCACCGCCGTCCTCGGCGCCGGGGTCATCGCCTTCTTCGAGGGCACGATCCAGCAGATCGTCGCCCTGGCCGTGCTGATGCCCATCGTCTCGGCCATCGGCGGCAATGCGGGCACGCAGTCCCTGACCGTCACGGTCCGCGCCCTGGCGACGCGCGAACTGAATTCGTCCAACGCCGCGCGCACCTTCTGGCGCGAAATGACGGTAGGCTTGGCCAATGGTCTGGTGCTGTCGCCCCTGATCGGTCTGGCGGCGGGCTTCTGGTTCCATGACTGGCGCATCGGGGCAGTGATCGCCACCGCCATGGTGCTGAACCTGCTGGTCGCAGCCACTGTCGGCGTGCTGACGCCTCTGACCCTGTCCAAGCTCGAATTCGACCCGGCCGTCTCCTCGGCTGTTTTCGTGACAGCGACGACGGACTTCTTCGGCTTCCTGATCTTCCTCGGCCTGGCGACCATCGTCCTGCTCTGATCCGGGACCCGGGTTTTCGGAACACGGCTTGCTGCTTCGCCTTGCGGGCGAGCGCGCCCGTTTCGAAATGGGTCAGTCCGTGTCCGCAGCCCCCTCCCAGCGCATGAAGGTGTCCCGCGAGGGACTGCTTCTGATCAAGAGTTTCGAGGGCTTCCGCCCCCGGGCCGTGCGTCGTCGCGACGGCGCGCTGACTATCGGCTACGGCCACACCCGTTCGGCGCGCACCGGCGCGACGATCACTGAGGCCGAAGCCGAGCTTCTGCTGCAATACGACCTGATGCCGATCGTCGAGGCGATCAACACCCGCGTGGCGATTTCGCTGAACCAGCATCAGTTCGACGCCCTGACCAGCTTCATCCTCTCCATCGGCCTCAAGCGGTTCGAGGGCTCGGACGTGCTGGAACGGCTGAACGACGGCGCGACGGCCAAGGCGGCCGAGGCCCTCAGCGGCTGGCCCGACCGCACGCCCCCGCCTGTCGACGCCCTTTATCGCCGCCGCTCGGCCGAGCGCGCCCTGTTCGACACGGCGCCCGACCGCCCCGCCCCGCTCGACCTGCTGCTGACCGCCCCCGTTCAGGGTCCCGGCGCCACGGCCGACGCCGACGACAGCGCGCCCGCCACCGTTCAGGTCCTGCGTCACGAACGTCGGCCCGCCCCTGCGGCCCACGCCGGTGAAACCGGCGCCGTCGCCTTCATCGGCGGCATCGGCCTGCTGGCCTTCGCGACGGGAATCGCCGCCTTCCGCGGAAACCTGACGGCGTCCCAGACGGTCGACAGGTCCATGCTGATCGGCGGCGCGCTAATGCTGCTCGGCCTCATCTTCATCGGCGCGGCGGGTTGGACCCTGACCCGCAACCGGAACAATAAGAGCGTCGTCTGAGGCCGCTTTGCGAAGCGCGTGCGCGATGCTACGCCTTCGGGCATGAGCATTCCCTTCGCGCCCCAATCCATGGAATTCGGCCTCGGCGAGAACGCTGACGCCATTCGTGACGTCACCGCCCGCTGGGCCGCCGACCGACTGGCCCCGCTCGCCGCCGAAATCGACGAGAAGAACGAGTTCAAGCGCGAGCTGTGGCCCGAGATGGGCGAACTGGGCCTGCACGGCATCACCGTCGAGGAAGAGTTCGGCGGCCTGGGCCTGGGCTACCTGGAACACGTCGTGGCGATGGAAGAAGTGTCGAGGGCCTCGGCCTCGATCGGCCTGAGCTACGGCGCCCACTCCAACCTCTGCGTCAATCAGATCCGCCGCTGGGGCACGCCCGAGCAGAAGCAGAAATACCTGCCCAAGCTGATCAGCGGCGAGCACGTCGGCTCGCTGGCCATGTCAGAGGCCGGATCGGGCTCGGACGTCATGTCGATGCGCACCCGCGCCGACAAGAAGGGCGACCGCTACGTCCTGAACGGCACCAAGTTCTGGATCACCAACGCGCCTTCGGCCGACACGCTGGTGGTTTACGCCAAGTCCGACCCCGAGGCCGGCTCCAAGGGCTGCACCGCCTTCATCGTCGAGCGCGGCATGAAGGGCTTCTCGGTCTCCAAGAAGCTGGACAAGATGGGCATGCGCGGCTCGGATACCGCCGAGCTGGTGTTCGAGGACTGCGAGATCCCGGAAGAGAACGTCATGGGCCCGATCGGCGGCGGCGCCGGCGTGCTGATGAGCGGCCTGGACTATGAGCGCGCCGTCCTGTCCGGCGGTCCGCTGGGCATCATGCAGGCGGCCCTGGACGTGGTCCTGCCCTACGTCCGCGAGCGCAAGCAGTTCGGCAAACCCATCGGCTCCTTCCAGCTGATGCAGGCCAAGGTCGCCGACATGTACGTCGCCCTGAACAGCGCCCGTGCCTATGTCTATGCCGTCGCCCGCGCCTGCGACCAGGGCAAGACCACCCGCTATGACGCGGCGGGCGCCATCCTGTTGGCCTCGGAAAATGCGGTGAAGGTGTCGCTGGAGGCCGTCCAGGCCCTGGGCGGCGCCGGCTATACCAGGGAATGGCCGGTCGAACGCCTGGTCCGCGACGCCAAGCTTTACGACATCGGCGCCGGCACCAACGAAATCCGCCGCTTCCTGATCGGCCGCGAGTTGCTGGGCTGACGGAACCGGGCGGCGGGCGGACGGTTGCCTTTCAGTCGAAAGGAGATCGCCATGCCCGCCAAGTCCGTTGCCCAACAGAGGGCCGCCGGCGCCGCCCTGTCGGCCAAGCGAGGCGAGACGCCGAAGTCAGAGCTCAAAGGCGCGTCAAAAGCGATGCTGGAGTCGATGAGCGAGCAGCAACTTGAAGAGTTGGCCCACACGAAGCGCAAGGGCAAACCCGGACACGTGACGAAACATTAAGCCGCACACGAGGCGTGGGGGATGGCGCGGCCGTGGCGCCGCCCCTACCTTGGCGGGCCTTCGCTCTTGAGTCCCGCCCAATGACGCTCGTCACCCAGCCGCCGCCGGACGAAAGCCGGACGTTTTCCGACGTCCTGGAGCGGCTGGGCTATGGCGACGCCCCGAAGTTGAGCCTGAGGGAAATGGTCGAGGCCTTCGGCGAGCGCGGCTTCGGCGCGATCATCCTGATGCTGTCGCTGATGGCGCTGTTTCCCTGGCCGCCGGGGGGCAAGGCTGTTTTCGCTGTCCCCATCGTCCTGATCGCCGCCGAAATGGCGTTGCATCGCGACGAGGTGTGGCTGCCGCGCTGGCTGCTGAACGCGTCTGTCGCCCGCGCTTCCTACCGCAGATTGCTGGCCGCTCACTTCGCGGCGCCCCGCTGGTTCCGCCGCTTGGCGCTTTTGGGAGAGTTCTCGATAGGCTTCGGCCGAACGGCCAGACGTTACAGATTTCCGCGGTGGGTTCGGCAAGCCGTCAGAAAACGCCCCGATAGCGCAACCACCATAGAGTTGCTGCGCCGCGCCGAACGCCTGACACGGCCCCGCTGGCCGATGCTGACGGGCGAGGCGGCCGATGTGGTCGTCGGCGGCATCTGCATCCTTCTGGCGCTGATGATGGCGCTGCCGGTGCCGTTCGGCGACGCCCTGCCCGGCCTGACCCTGGCGATATTCGGCCTCGGCATCATCCAGAGGGACGGGGTCTTCATCATCGCCGGATTGATCGGCACGGCGATCTGCGGCGTCTATCTGACCCTGGTCTGGGCGACCGTCGTGGCCGTCATCCACGGCATAGCCCACTGGTTCAGCGCCCTGCTCTGACGCTGCGCGAAGGATGGTCGCGGCCTCTGCCAATGCGCTCGAACAACCCGGAGGGCGGTAGCGCCAACAAAAAGCGCCGCCGGGTCTCCCCAGCGGCGCTTCATTGTCTGACCGTGAACGGCCGAACCGCTGCCTTCCCGAAGGATCAGGCCCGGGCCTCCCGAGAGGCCCGGATCGCGGCTGTCGCTCGCGATTGATGACAATGAGACACTGGCCACCTCCTTTCAGCTGCTGAACAGGAAGGTCAGGCTAGGACCGGTCGCGGGGCGACGTAAAGGCCGCTCCCGCCATCGTGATCAGGACGGCTGAGCGGGTCCCGCCAACCCCTGCATGATCATGCGGTTGATATCGATCAGGGTCTCGAAATCGCCCTCGCCGCGCATCACCGCCGAACTGTGGCGACCGATGAACAGGTCCAGGGAGATGAACTGGGCCCGCATGGACGGAGCCATGGCGTTCGACGGATCGCTGCACGAGGTGGACAGGGTCGACCAGAGCCTCCGGTTCCAGTCCAGGGCGTCGATCCGGGTCGCGATGTCCGACTTGTCGACGGTGGCGGCGTGCATCAGCGCGCGCGTCACCTGGCCGAACAGCCGGTATTCCATTTCGCGCGGAGATTCAGCCCGCGTCGCCGCCGTCTTGTACGCCTGGAGCGACATTACCCAGCCTTTGTTCTTCGTATTCGACGATCTTACGGGCGCCCATCAGGGCCTTGTAGTATTGCCGCGCCAGGACATGCTTGGAACAGGAAACGCACTCGGTCAGGATAGCCGGGTTGCGGATCGCCCCCATGAACTCGGTCAGGCGCAAGGCGAACTCGTCATAGAAATTCGGCGCCGACGCCTCGTCCAGATACATCATCATGACCGGGAAATAGATGCGCCGTGCGGGTGTGTTCACGTCCTCGGGCTGCATGATGTCCTTCTCGCGAAGAACGCTGGCCTTGTTCTGCAGGACCAGCACGCCACGTCGATCGCCGTTCTGAACGACCGCGCCGTTCAGAACGAATTTCTCGCCGGGTTTGAGCGATAATTTCAGCGGCAAAGGGTCTCTCCGTAGCGCGTCCAACCTGGACGGTCAGCGACTGACGGACCCTAAACGGACGTGGTTAACCATCCCTTCACCGGTGGATTACGGCCATTGCGCGGAGATGACGCACGGAACGCCCGCCGACCTGCGCCGTTACTCCTTGCGAACAAGGAGACGCGGCGGTGGCCCATCCAGACACGGATTTTGAAGCCCAGGATCAGGCGGAAATATACGACGAGACCCACCTCGACGACGAAGGCGAGGGCGATGTCTCGCTCGATGAGGCCGACGACGTTCTGGACGTGACCCAGGCGGAAGGCGACGCCGACGAGGAGCCTTTTGACGAGAACGATCAGGCCCTGGACAGCGAACTGGCCATGGACGGCGTCGAGGCCGAGGCCGACGCCCTGCTCGGGGTCGATTCAACACGGATCAGCGAAGTCGACGCCGACGGGGAGATCGGCTCCGCCCCCGACGAGGTGGAGTTGGTTTACGCCGGACTGATGCGCAACCAGCGCGGAGCTCAGGCCAGCGCGGCCCACTGGGAGGCCAAACGCCTCTCGGACGACGACATCGAGGACTTGGGCTACGGCCCCGACAGCGAGGAGAAGCCATGACAGAGCGTCATCCTACCAAGGCCCATGAAGACGCCGACCCCAACACCCCGCCGTCCAAACACGCGGAACGGGAAGTGGGCAAGCCGGACCAGTTGAAAGACAAGACGAAGGGGGCCGAAAGCCGTCAGGAGGCCCTGATCGACGAAGCCGTCGAGGAGACCTTCCCGGCCAGCGACCCGGTGTCGGCCAAGCGCATCACCTGACCTGTTCAGGCGTGTCCTGATAAGCTACCTGCTCCCTTCCCCCCGATTGGAGCAGGGTTCGCATGAGCCGGTTCGAAGGCACGTCCGACTATATCGCCACCGAGGATCTGAAGGTCGCGGTGAACGCCGCCGTGGCGCTGGAGCGCCCGCTGCTGATCAAGGGCGAACCCGGCACGGGCAAGACGGTGCTGGCCTATGAGCTGGCCCGCGCGCTGAACGCCCCGCTCATCACCTGGCACGTCAAGTCCACGACCAAGGCCCATAGCGGCCTTTATGAATACGACGCCGTCAGCCGCCTGCGCGACAGCCAACTGGGCGACGAGCGGGTGCATGACGTCCGCAACTATCTGAAGAAGGGCAAGCTGTGGGAGGCCTTCACCGCCCCCGTTCGCCCCGTCCTTCTGATCGACGAGATCGACAAGGCCGATATCGAGTTTCCAAACGACCTGCTGCAGGAACTCGACCGCATGGAATTCTATGTCCAGGAAACGGACGAGACGATCCGCGCCGAGGTTCGCCCCGTGGTCGTCATCACCTCGAACAACGAGAAGGAACTGCCGGACGCCTTCCTGCGCCGTTGCTTCTTCCACTACATCCGCTTCCCCGACGCCGAGACCATGCAGGACATCGTCGAGGTCCACTTCCCCGGCATCAAGCCGCGGCTGGTCGCCGAGGCGCTGAAGACCTTCTACGAAATCCGCGATACGCCGGGGCTGAAGAAGAAACCTTCGACGTCGGAATTGCTCGATTGGCTGAAGCTCCTCCTGGTCGACGACGTCAGCCCGGACACCCTGCGTGAAAAGGCGCCCGGCAAGCTGATCCCGCCCCTGCACGGCGCCCTGCTGAAGAACGAACAGGACGTGCATCTGTTCGAGCGGCTCGCCTTCCTGAACCGCCGCGAAGGCATCCGCCCCGGGTCCTGAAGACGCGCCGCGCTCCCGCCGCCTTCGATTACCGCGATTTCACTGGATAAGGCGCGCCTTGCGCGCACAATCGGACCCGAACTGGAGCCGACCATGCATCAGATTCTCTGGCCCATTTGCGCCCTCGCGCTGATGACCGCCGCCTGCGACAACGGGGGGAGCGTGCGGATCACCACGACCTCGTCCGGCAATGAGCCGCGCGGCGTGCTGAAGGTCGTGGATACGCTCCAATGTCCCCAGAACCAGGGCGTGCTGACGCGCAAGGGATCGGCCCGGGCCGATGGGGCCACCTGCATCTACAGCGGCCCGCGCGGCGCCGAGGTCACCCTGCATCTAGTGCCGCTGAACGGGGCCTCGGTCCATGACACGCTGAAGGCGTTCGAGAACCGTCTGGCTGCCGCCCTGCCTGAAGCCATGGCCGAGGTCAGAGGCTCGGAAGACAGCGCGCGCGCCGATGCGGCCGACGCCGACGCCGACGCCGCCAAGGCCGAGGGCGACGCTCAGCGCCCCGAAGTCGCGGCCGCACAGGCAGAAGCGATGGCGGACGCCGCGGGCGATTCCGCCCACGTCAGCGCGCCCGGCCTGCGGGTGGACGCTCAGGGCGACAAGGCTTCGGTGCGCCTGCCCGGCATGCGGATCGACGCCGATGGCGACCGCGCCAATATCAAGATCGGCGGCATCACCATCCGCGCCGACGACCGGAACAGCCAGGTGAACCTCGCCTCCGACAAGGCGACGGTCTCCATCGACGCCCGTAATGGCGGGGCCCGAATTCGCACCAGCGCGCCGGGCGAGGCCGTCCGCGCCACCTTCCGGATGACCGCCGACCAGTCCTCCACGACCGGCTGGCGCATCGTGGGCTATGAAGCGCGCGGCCCGTCGGGCGGGCCGATCATCGTGGCCACCGTGCGCGGCAAGGATCGTAACGAAAACCGGGTGTTCGACGCCGCCAGGGCTCTGGTGACGCTGAACGTCGGGGATTAACCCCCACGAATCGCAACGCTTGCCCTTGATCGGGCGTTCGGGATGCGTCACCTCACCTGCCCCATGCGCAGGATTCCGAACTTGCCCGAAGACTACGAAGACCTGGCGCCCAAGCCCAAGCCGAAGACGCCCAAGCCCCCGCGTGCCTGGCAGAGGATGCTGTCGGGCCGTCGCCTGGACCTGCTCGATCCGTCGCCGTTCGACATCGAGATCGAGGACATCGCCCACGGCCTGGCCCGCGTCGCCCGCTGGAACGGCCAGACCATCGGCGAGCACGCCTTCTCGGTCGCCCAGCACTCGCTGGTGGTCGAAGAGATCGCGGCCCATATCAAGCCGGGGCTGGAGCCGAAATGGCGCCTCGCCGCCCTGCTGCACGACGCCTCGGAATACGTGATCGGCGACATGATCTCGCCGTTCAAGTCGGCGCTGGGCGCCGGCTACAAGGACTTCGAGGCCCGGCTGGAAGCCGCCATCCACGTCCGATTCCAACTGCCGCCCAAGACGCCGCAGACGATCAAGACCCTGATCAAGAAGGCCGACCGCGCCTGCGCCTTCTACGAGGCGACGCAGCTGGCCGGGTTCAACAAGCGCGAGTCGCTGCAGATCTTCGGCACGCCGCCCGCCGGTTACGACCTGATTATCGACCCCCTGCCCGCCTCGGTGGCGCAGCAACGCTATCTGGACCGCTACCGCGTTCTGGCCGAAGCTGTCGGCATCCTGCCCGGCGCCGACGCCTGGCACACGGAATAGGGACTGCATGACGCAAGGGGGGGCGATCCAGGGCAACGAACAGGGCGTGCGGATCGGCCTGTCGGCCGTGGTCATCGCCCTGCGCGCCGGTCAGGCCGTGGTCCTGACCACCCACGCCGCCGACGGCGCCCCGGCTCTTCCCTTTGGCCCCTTCGACCCGGCGCGCGACCGCACGTTTGAGCTCGCCCTACGCGCCTTCGTCACCGAGCAGACGGGCTTTCCCCTCGGCTTTGTCGAACAGCTCTACACCTTCGGCGACGCGGGCCGCGCCTCGCCCCGCGCCACCCCCGGCCCCGAGCGCGCGCGCGAGGTCTCGGTCGGCTACCTGGCCCTGACCGCCGACGCCCCCGAAGCCCCCGGGCTGGACGCCGCCTGGACCCCCGTCTTCGACATCTTTCCCTGGGAGGACTGGCGCGACGGCCAACCCCCCGTGATGAAGACGCTGGAGCCCGCCCTGCGCGCCTGGGCCGACGGCGACGCCCGTCGCCTGGGTCGCGCCGAGACCCTGTTCGCCCTGACGCCCGAGCGCCGCTGGAACGAGGAACGGGTGCTGGAACGCTATGAGTTGCTCTACGAGGCCGGCCTCGTCGCCGAGTCCGCTCGCGACCATGACCGCCCGGCGCCGCCAGCCATGTCCGACCTGCCGATGGCCTCCGACCACCGCCGCATCGTCGCCACCGCCCTGGGGCGCCTGCGCTCGAAGTTGAAGTACCGCCCGGTCCTGTTCGACCTGACACCCGACACCTTCACCCTGTCCGCCTTGCAGGCCGCCGCCGAGGCCGTGGCGGGCCTCTCCCTGCACAAGCAGAACTTCCGTCGCGGCGTCGAACGCGCCGGTCTGGTCCAGGCCACGGGCGTGTTTTCCAGCGACACCGGCGGCCGTCCCGCCGAGCTGTTCCGCTTCGCCGGAGCCGATCCCCTGGGCGGCCCCGCACCCGGCCTGACCCTGCCCGGACAGCGCTGAAACTTTTATCGATTTTCTCGTCTCGAATCGCTTGCGGCCAGCGCCGCCTTTGACTAGAGAAGCCCCTCGCTCGACCAAGCGAATATCGGCCCCGCGGAGAGGTGGCAGAGTGGTCGAATGTACCGCACTCGAAATGCGGCGTAGGTGGAAGCCTACCGTGGGTTCGAATCCCACCCTCTCCGCCACCGGCCTTTGGCCATTTCAACGCATCGATAGCGACTAGGACAGGCCTTCGGGCCAGCGACCGCTGGGCGCGATGTCAGCCCGCCGATCATGATCATGAACGGCCAGGTCGCTCAGAATATCGATCGGTCAGAACGACAAATCAGTCACTTGCGCCGCGGCCATAAAGGGCTTGTTGCGTAATCGATAATTGTGCCCACTGGCCGTCGAGCGTTCGCTGCTGCGCGCGATGATGGTGAGCACGGATTGATGGTCGCGCCCTTTCCTACGGATCAGGTCTTCATCGGCGGCGAGTGGCGCGCGGCGACGGAAGAACGAACACTCCCCATAGAGAACCCCTCGACGGGCGAAACCCTGGGTGCGCTGGCGGCAGGCGGGGCCGAGGACATCGACGCGGCGGTTCAAGCTGCGCGCGCGGCGCTGGACGGTCCGTGGGGCCGGATGACGGCGGCTGAACGCGGGCGGGTGCTGGCGCGCATGGGCCGCGAGGTCGAGGCGCGCATCGACATGCTGGCGCAGTTGGAGGCGCTGGACGTCGGCAAGCCGCTGAAACAGGCGCGCGCCGATGTGGTCGCCCTGGCGCGGTATCTGGAGTTCTACGGCGGGGCGGCGGACAAGCTGCACGGCGAGACCATCCCCTTCCTCGACGGCTATACGGTCTACACCCTGCGCGAGCCGTATGGCGTGACGGGCCACATCATCCCCTGGAACTATCCGATGCAGATCATCGGCCGGTCCGTGGTGGCGGCCCTGGCGGTCGGCAATGCGGCGGTGCTGAAGCCCGCCGAGCAGGCCTCGCTGACGGCCCTGGCCTTTGCGCATATCGCCGAGGACTGCGGTCTGCCCGCAGGCGCCCTGAACGTCGTCACCGGCACGGGCGCCGAGGCGGGCGCGGCCTTGGCGACGCATCCGGGGGTCAATCATCTGTCCTTCACCGGCTCGACCGGCGTGGGCGTGGCCATCCAGCAGGCGGCGGCGGTCAACGCCGTGCCGGTGACGCTGGAGCTGGGCGGCAAGTCGCCTCAGTTGGTGTTCGACGACGCCGATCTGGACAAGGCCCTGCCCTTCCTCGTCAACGCCGGGGTCCAGAACGCGGGCCAGACCTGTTCGGCCGGCTCGCGCGTGCTGGTTCAGCGCGGCGTCTATGACGAGGTGGTCGCGCGGATGTCGGAACGCTATCGCGCGCTCAAGGTCGGCGCCGCCATCGACGACCTCGACGTCGGGCCGCTGATCTCAGCCAAGCAGAAGGCCATGGTCGACCGCTATCTGGACCTTGGCGCCCAAGCCGGCCTGATCGTGGCTCAGGGCGAGATCGCCGCCGACGCCCCCGCGGGCGGCCACTATGTGCGCCCCACCCTGTTCGCGGGCGTGGCCCCGGATCATGCCCTGGCGCAGGAAGAAATCTTCGGCCCCGCCGTCGTCGTCATCCCGTTCGAGACCGAGGCGGATGCGGTCGCCATCGCCAACGGCACCGACTACGGCCTGGTCGCCGGGGTCTGGACGAACGATGGCGGGCGGCAGATGCGGCTGGCGAAACGGCTGCGGGCCGGACAGGTCTTCATCAACAACTACGGCGCGGCGGGCGGGGTCGAACTGCCCTTCGGCGGCGTCGGCAAGTCGGGCCACGGTCGCGAAAAGGGGTTCGAGGCGCTCTACGCCTTCACCACCCTCAAGACCGTCGCGGCCCATCACGGCTAGGGAGTAGGCGTCTTGGGGGAGAACAGAACGAAGCGGCTGGAGGGCAAGCGAGCGATCGTCACGGGCGGAGCCTCCGGCTTCGGCGCCGGGATCGCACGCCGCTTCGCCGAGGAAGGCGCCCGCGTCATCGTCGCGGACCTGAACGCCGACGCGGCCCGCGTCCTAGCGGCTGAACTGGGCGACGCCGATCTTGGCGTGAAGGTGGACGTGTCCAGCGCCGCCGACGTGGCCGCCCTCGCCCAGACGGCCAACCGCCTGCTGGGCGGGATCGACATCGTGGTCAACAACGCCGGCGTCGGCCACACGCCCCAGCCGCTGGACGAACTGTCGGACGAAGCCTTCGACCGCATCGCCGCCGTCAACATGCGCGCCATCTATCTGATGTCGAAGACCTTCGTGCCGGGCATGAAGGCGCAAGGGTTCGGCGCCATCCTCAACATCGCCTCGACCGGCGGGGTCAGCCCACGGCCCAACCTGACCTGGTACAACGCCTCGAAGGGCTGGGTCATCACGGCGACGCGGGCCATGGCGGTCGAACTGGCCCCCTTCCAGATCAGGGTGAACGCCCTCAACCCGGTGGCGGGCGAGACGCCGCTGCTGAAGACCTTCATGGGCGAGGACACGCCCGAGGTGCGGGCCAAGTTCCTGGCCTCCATTCCGTTGGGCCGGTTCTCGACGCCCGAGGACATGGGCGCCGCCGCCGCCTTCCTCTGTTCGGACGACGCCTCGATGATCACCGGCGTGGCGATGGAGGTGGACGGTGGCCGCTGCATCTGACCGCCCCTTCAAGCTGCTGGTCCTGCCCGGCGACGGCATCGGGCCTGAGATCATCCGCGAGACCCTGCGCGTCGCCGACTGGTTCGGCCGCAACGCCGGCCTGCGATTTGAATTGAGCGAGGGATTGGCCGGGGGGGCCAGCATCGACGCCGTGGGCGCGCCTATCGCTGAGGACGTGGTGGATCAGGCCCGGGCCTCCGACGCCGTCCTGTTCGGCGCGGTCGGCGGACCCAAGTGGGACCATCTGCCCCGCGCCCAGCGGCCCGAGATGGGCATTCTGCGGCTGCGTCAGGCGCTGGACCTCTACGCCAACCTGCGGCCCGCCGTCTGTTTCGACGAACTACTGGACGCCTCGGCGCTGAAGCCCGACTTGATCCGGGGCCTCGACATCCTGATCGTGCGCGAGGCCACCGCAGGCGTCTATTTCAGCCTACCCCGCGCCAATGAGGTCGGTCCCGACGGCCAGCGTCGCGCCTATGACACCCAGGCCTATACCGAGGCCGAGATCGCCCGCGTCTGCCGCGTCGCCTTCGAGATCGCGCGCGGCCGCCAAGGCCGCGTCTGCTCGGTGGACAAGGCCAACGTCATGGAGACGGGCGCCCTGTGGCGGACGGTGGCCAGCGAGGTCGCGGCCGACTACCCCGACGTGGAGTTGAGCCACATGTACGCCGACAACTGCGCCATGCAGTTGGTCCGGCGGCCCGACCAGTTCGACGTCATCGTCACCGACAACCTATTCGGCGACATCCTGTCCGACGCCGCGGCGGCCCTGACCGGGTCGCTGGGCCTGCTGCCCTCGGCCTCCCTGTCCGGCCTTGGGCAGGGCGGGCGCAGCCGGGGCCTGTATGAGCCGATCCACGGCTCGGCGCCGGACATCGCGGGCCAGGGCGTCGCCAACCCCATCGCGACCATCCTGTCCTTCGCCCTATGCCTGCGCTGGTCGTTCGACCGCGCCGATCTGGCCGATGCGCTGGAGCGCGCCGTCCGGCAGGTCGTGTCCAGCGGCGTGCGCACCCCTGACATTGCGGCGCAAGGCGTCGCCCCCGTTTCCACCCTTCAGATGACCGACGCGGTGCTGGCCGCGTTGGACGCAGAGTTCGCGTGAGGTTCGACCGATGAGCGCCCCCACAATGCAGACCGTCATGGACCTGATCGACGGGCGCACCGACGAACTGGTCGCCCTGACCCAGGACCTGATCCGCTTTCCCACCGTCAATCCGCCCGGCGAGGCCTATCGCCCTTGCGCCGAATACATCGGCGAGCGGCTGAAGAAGCGCGGCTTCGTCGTCGAATACGTGCGTGGCGAAGGCTCGCCGGGCGACAGCGACGCCTATCCCCGCACCAATATCATCGCCCGCTGGACGGGGTCCGAGCCCGGCCCCTGCGTCCACTTCAACAGCCATATCGACGTGGTCGAGGTCGGCGCCGGCTGGACCGTCGATCCCTTCGCAGGCGTAGTGAAGGACGGCCGCGTCTATGGCCGGGGCGCCTGCGACATGAAGGGGGGCCTGGCCGCCTCCATCATCGCGGTCGAGGCCCTGATCGATTCCGGCCTGCCCCTGCCCGGCGCGCTGGAGATTTCCGGCACGGTGGACGAGGAATCCGGCGGTTACGGCGGCGTCGCCTATCTGGCCGAGCGCGGCTGGTTCTCCCCCCCCCCGCGTCGATCACGTCATCATCCCTGAGCCGCTGAACGTGGACCGGGTCTGCATCGGCCACCGCGGCGTCTGGTGGGCCGAGATCGAGACCAAGGGCCGCATCGCCCACGGCTCCATGCCCTTCCTCGGCGATTCCGCCATCCGTCACATGAATGCGGTGATGCAGGCCTTCGAGGACAAGCTCTATCCGGCCATGGCGGGCCGTCATTCGGACATGCCGGTCGTGCCCGAGGGCGCGCGCCAGTCGACCATGAACATCAACTCCGTCCACGGCGGCCAGGCCGAGGGCTTCGACGGCCTGCCCGCGCCTTGCGTCGCGGATTCCAGCCGCATGATCATCGACCGCCGCTTCCTGATCGAGGAGACGCTGGACGACGTGAAGGGCGAGGTGAAATCCATCCTCGACGGGCTGGCGGCCCAGCGCCACGGCTTCCGCTACGAAATGCGCGACCTGTTCGAAGTGGCGCCCAGCATGGCCGACCGCGACGGGCCGGTGGCCAGCACCACCGCCGCCGCCATCGAGACCGTTCTGGGGCGCAAGGCCCAGTTCGTCTGCTCGCCCGGCACCTATGACCAGAAGCACATCGACCGCATCGGCAAGCTGAAGGACTGCATCGCCTATGGCCCCGGCGTGCTCGACCTGGCGCACCAGCCCGACGAATGGGTGGGGATCGAGGACATGACCAACTCGGCCAAGGTCATGGCCCGCGCGGCCTATGGCCTGCTGACCCGCAAGCGAGGATGACGCAGATGGCGCGCGGCGATGCAGATGACGGCGACAACATCATCGGCCCGCGCCTGCGGGCGCTGCGGGACCGACTGGGCCTGTCGCAACGCGCCCTGGCGCGAAAGGCGGGCGTGCCGTCCAGCACGGTCAGCCTGGTCGAAAGCGGCCGCACCAGCCCCTCGGTCGGCTCGCTGAAACGGCTGCTGGACGCGGCGGGCGTCTCGCTGGGCGAGTTCTTCAGCTCCGAGTTCGAAAGTCCGACCAAGCACTTCTATCGCCACGACGAACTGACCGACATCTCGCGCGGCGAGGTCTCGTATCGCCAGCTTGGCTCGGGTCAGGACAGCAGCCTGCAGATCCTCCACGAGACCTATCAGCCCGGCTCCGACAGCGGGCGGGTCATGCTGTCCCACGAGGGCGAGGAAGGCGGCCTGATCATTTCCGGCCGCCTGGAAGTCACCGTCGACGGCCAGTCGCGTGTGCTGAAGGCGGGCGACGGCTACCTGTTCGCCAGCACCCTGCCGCACCGATTCCGCAACATCGGCGATGTCCCCTGCGTCGTCATCAGCGCCTGCACGCCGCCGACCTTCTGACGCTGCGTTGCGATTGATCGGAATACTGAGCGAGAAAAATATAATTCCTCGACTTGTCAGTGAATTGGTCCGTTGAAGAAACAGTCTTGCCGACCGCCCCATTTCGCCAGCTACTTCATGCGTGACACTTGGATGACACCGGGAGGATGGTCGAGACGCTGCAAAGCTTGCTGCATTGCACAACGTCCTGGACCTGAGGAGTATGCAGGGGTGGCGGGCCCTTCGTCCCGCTCACGGCCGTAACGAGATCGCTCAGAACGATCCGTGCGGCTTCATTGGGAGGGATGAAGCGATGAATCGTCTGTTGGTCAGCGTATCCGCCGGGGCGCTCGCGGCCCTGTGCTCCACCACCGCCATGGCGCAGCAGGCGCCGCCCGAGCGGGCCACGACGGTCGACGAAGTCATCGTCACCGCCCAGCGCCGCGAACAGGCGGCCCAGGACGTGGGCATCGCCCTCAGCGTGCTCAGCGGCGAGAGCCTGATCCGGCAGGGCGTCACCAACGTCAATCAGCTTCAGAACGCCACGCCCAACCTCGAGGTCGAACCCGCCTTCGGCGGCGGCGCGGCCCAGTTCCGCATGCGCGGCGTGGGGTTTCAGGACTACGCCTCGAACAACTCGCCCACCGTGGGCGTCTATGTGAACGAGGTGGCCTATCCGGTCCCGGTCATGACCCAGGGACTGATCTTCGACATCGACCGGGTCGAGGTGCTGCGCGGACCGCAAGGCACCCTCTATGGCCGCAACACCACCGGCGGGGCGATCAGCTTCGTCACCAAACGCCCGACCGAGGAACTGGCCGCCGGTCTGATCACGGAATGGGGCAGCCAGGAGCAGTTCCGCGCCGAGGGCTTTGTCTCCGGCCCGCTGGCATCGACCCTGCGCGGCCGTCTGGCCGTCTCGACCGAACAGGGCGGGGCCTGGCAGCATAACCGCGTCACCGGCGAGAGCATCGGCGACGCCGACCGCACCGGCGCCCGCGCCCTGCTGGCCTGGGATCCGAACGAGACCCTGTCCCTGCTGCTCGACGTCCACGGCGGCGTCGACAAGTCCGAGAACCAGGCCCTCTATCTGTTCAGCGACCTGAGGACGCGCGGCGGAACGGGCGTCCTGATTCCCGCCGACAAGGATCACTCCCATACCGGCTGGGGCCTGTCGCCGCGCTTCGCCGCCTCGATCGGGCGCGACGTGAAGGCCAAGCCGGGTCGGGACAACTCCTCCTGGGGCACGTCGCTGAACGCCAATCTGGCGCTCAAGGATATGAACCTGACCAGCATCAGCAGCTATGAAACGCTGAAACGCAGCGAATACGGCGACTGGGATGCGTCATCCTCAGTCGAGGCCGACACCTTCTTCGGCAGCGACGTGGACGTGATCTCGCAGGAAATCCGCCTGGCTTCGGACAATGACAGCCCCCTGACCTGGGTCGCCGGCCTCTATTATTCGAAGCAGGACCTGCACGAGCGCTACTTCTCGGACTTCATCGACATCTACGGCACCTACGGTCAGGTGACCTATGATCAGAAGGTCGAGTCAATCAGCGCCTTCGGTCAGGCGGAGTACGCCTTCAGCCAGCGCATAAAGCTGATCGGCGGCCTGCGCTACGAGGAGGAAACGCGCGATCTGGACGGCTTCGGCACGGCCTTCGGCGGCGCCACCGCCCTGCCGCCGACCACGGTCTCGACCAAGATGACGCCCCTGACCGGCAAGGCGGCGCTGGAGTTCAAGCCGATCGACAACCTCCTGCTGTACGGCTCCGCCAGCCGCGGGGCCAAATCGGGCGGTTTCACCACCTACAACACGGGCAACTCCAGCTCGATCCAGCCCTTCAACCCGGAAATCCTCTGGGCCTACGAAGTTGGCTTCAAGGCCGATCCGTCGCGGGCGGTCCAGATCAACGGCGCGGCCTACTACTACGACTACACCGACCAGCAGGTGCTGTCGGCGGTCTGGGGCCAGAACGGACCGGTCGGCCGCTTCACCAACGTCCCGTCCTCGCACATCTGGGGCGCCGAACTGGAAGCAGTGGTGAAGCCGGTCCAGGGCCTGCGGATCAGCCAGTCGCTCAGCTACAAGAGGGGCGAATACGACCAGTATGAAGCGCTGGACGTCCCGGCCTCGCGCGCGGCGAACATGGCCATCTACGTCGACAAGGCCGGCGATCCGATCCTGTTCCCGAAATGGAGCTACGCCGGGTCGGCCAGTTACGACTGGACTGTCAGCGGCTTCGCCGTCACGGCCGAGGCCAACTACAGCTATCGCGACGACTATCCCTCGTGGCTGGGCGCCAAATACGACGTCGAGGCCTACTGGCTGGCCAACGCCAGCGTGACCGTCGGCCCCGAGGCCGCCAACTGGTCCGTCACCTTCTGGGCGCGCAACCTGTTCGATCAGGAATACGACCTGACGCGCAACTTCTTCACCAGCGCCGACATCGCCCAACCGGGTCGGCCCCGCACCATCGGCGCGCGCCTCAGCCTGCAGTATTGAGGAAGGCTCCGGGGCCTGGAAGGCGGCGCGTCCGCCTTCCAGGCCCGCCCCTTGATCGAGGCGCCCACGATCCTGATCGCGGACCCTCATAAAGACGAGAAATCAGTCACTTAAGGCGTGCGAATAACAGACTTCCCTTCCCCCGCCATTCATCCGCTACTGGGGCGTTCTGAAAGGATGCATGCATGACCGCTCGGGCCGCCAACGACCTCGATCCCTTCTGGATGCCGTTCACCGCGAACCGCAGTTTCAAGGCGCATCCGCGGCTGCTGGCCTCGGCCAAGGACATGCACTACTTCACGCCCGAGGGGCGTCCGATCCTCGACGGCACGGCCGGCCTGTGGTGCGTCAACGCCGGCCACGCCCGCCGGCCCATCGTCGAGGCCATCCAGCATCAGGCCGAGGTCCTGGACTACGCCCCGACCTTCCAACTCGGCCATCCGCTGGCGTTCGAGTTGGCCGCGCGACTGGGGATGCTGTTCCCCGCCGACATCGACCATGTCTTCTTCGCCGGCTCGGGCTCCGAGGGCGTCGACACCGCCCTGAAGATCGCCCTCGCCTATCAGCAGGCGCGCGGCCATCCCGAACGCACCCGTCTGGTCGGGCGGCAAAAGGGCTATCACGGCGTCGGCTTCGGCGGCATTTCCGTGGGCGGGCTCGAGAACAACCGGCGCGGCTTCCCCACCCTGCCCGGCGTCGATCACCTGTCGCACACGCTGAACCTGGACGAAGCCGCCTTCTCGCGCGGCCAGCCGACCTGGGGCGCGCATCTGGCTGATGAACTGGAATCCCTGATCTGGTCGCACGGGGCCGAGACCATCGCCGCCGTCATCGTCGAGCCTCTGTCGGGGTCGGCGGGCGTGATCGTGCCGCCTGTCGGCTATCTGGAGCGGCTGCGCGAGATCGCCACCCGCCACGGCATCCTGCTGATCTTCGACGAAGTCATCACCGGCTTCGGCCGCGTCGGCGGGGCCACGGCGTCCGAGACCCTGGGCGTCATCCCCGACATCCTGGTCTGCGCCAAGGGCCTGACCAACGGCGCGGTGCCGATGGGCGCGGTCGGGGTGCGCGGCGAAATCTATGAGGCCGTGGTCAATCAGGCGACTGCGCCGGGGATCGAGTTCTTCCACGGCTACACCTATTCCGGCCACCCGCTGGCCGCCGCCGCCGGTCTGGCGACGCTCGACGTCTACGAGGACGAAGGCCTGTTCCAGCGCGCCACAGACATGGCGCCCTATTGGGAAGAGGCGGTGCACGGCCTGAAGGGCCTGCCCCACGTCATCGACATTCGCAATCTGGGCATGGTCGCCGCCATCGAGCTGGCCCCGCGCCCCGACGCGCCCGGCGCCCGCGCCACCGAGGTCTTCCACCGGGCCTTTGACGAAGGGGCGCTGATCCGCGTCACCGGCGACGTCATCGCCCTGTCGCCGCCGCTGATCATCAGCCGCGAACAGATCGACGAACTGATCGGACGGCTGGCCGACATTCTGCGAAACACGCCCTGACGCCGCGCGCGTTTTGGGCGATGCTGAATCTTCAAACGGGAGGCAGGACTGCGTGAAGCGGAGTGTGGGGCGTAAGACATGGCTGGGTCGCACCCTGCTGGCGGCTGCGCTGCTGGTCGGCCTGACGGTCTTCGCGCCCGCGCAGAACGCCACTGCGGCGCCCGTCCGCGACCGTCTAGTGCTGGGCCTGCCCCTGGAGCCGCCGAACCTCGACCCGACCTCGGGCGCGGCGGCGGCGGTGGACGAGGTCGTCTATGGCAACGTCTTCGAGGGCCTGACCAGGCTGACCCAGAACGGCGCCGTGGCCCCGGCCCTGGCGGAATCGTGGGAAGCCGCGCCCGACGGCCTCAGCTGGACCTTCCACCTGCGGCGCGGCGTGACCTTCCAGGACGGTTCGCCGTTCGACGCCTCGACCGCCAAGTTCTCACTGGACCGGATCACGGCCGAGGGGTCGACCAACGCCCAGAAGGCCCTGTTCGCGCCGATCCAGAGCGTCGAGGTCGTCGATCCGGCGACCCTGCGCATCCACCTGTCCCGGCCGATGGCGACCCTGCCCTATGTCCTGGCCTGGGGCGACGCGGTCATGGTCTCGCCGAAGAGCGCGGCGACCAACGCGGTCGCCCCCATCGGCACCGGCCCCTTCCGCTTTGACAGCTGGCAGCGCGGCAGCCAGCTGACCCTGAACCGCTGGCCCGGCTACTGGGGCGCCGCCCCGCGCCTGAACACTGTCGTTTTCCGCTTCATCAGCGACCCGACCGCCGCCTTCGCCGCCGTCAGCGCCGGCGATGTCGACGCCTTTCCCAACTATCCCGCGCCGGAAAACGTGGCTCAGTTCCAGCGCGACCCGCGCTTCCGCGTCGTCGTCGGCGCGTCCGAGGGCAAGGTCATTCTGGGGATCAACAACACCAAGGCACCGTTCAACGACGTGCGGGTGCGCCGCGCCCTGTCCTACGCCATCGACCGAGACGCTCTGATCCAGGGGGCCATGTTCGGCTTCGGCCAGCCCATCGGCAGCCACTATTCGCGGCAGGCGCCGGGCTATGTCGACCTGACCGGCGCCTATCCGCACAATGTCGCCAAGGCGCGGCAATTGCTGGACGAGGCGGGCTATCCCGACGGCATCGACGTGACGCTGCGCCTGCCGCCCCGCCCCTATGCCCGACGCAGCGGCGAGGTCCTGGCCTCGCAACTGGCCCAGGCCGGCATCCGCGTGAAGATCGAGAATCTGGAATGGGCCCAGTGGCTGGATCAGGTGTTCAAGCGCCGCCAGTTCGACCTGACCATCGTCGAGCATGTCGAGCCGATGGATTACGACATCTATGGCCGCAAGGACTATTACTTCGGCTACGACAGCCCGGCCTTCGACGCCCTGCTGGCTCAGGTTCAGGCGGCCCCGGACGAACCGACGCGGCTGCGCCTGCTGGGCGATCTGCAACGCCGCATCACCGAGGATGCGGTCAACGGCTTCCTGTTCCAGTCCTCGCGCATCGGCGTGTGGAAGGCGGACCTGAACGGCCTGTGGATCAACGCCCCCATCGCCGCCAATGTCGTGTCGGGCGCCTACTTCACCGGCGCGGGCGCAGCCGGTGCAACGACCGCCGAGCGAACTGGCGGCGGCCTGCCCTGGGGCTGGATGTCCGTAATCGCGGGCGCGGCGCTGCTGGCCTTCGTCGGCTGGCGTTTCGGGATCAGTTGGCTGTCGCGCAAGCTAGGCGGCCACGCCCTGACGCTGCTGGCCGCCACGGTCGTCATCTTCCTGCTGCTGCAGGTCGTGCCCGGCGACCCCGCCAGCTACATGATGGGGCTGAACGCCAGCCCTGAGTCCATCGCCGCCCTGCGTCAGCAGATGGGGTTGGAGGGCTCCGGCGTCGAACGCTACCTCGCCTGGCTCGGCGATCTTCTGACCGGCCAGTTCGGGACCAGCTACACCTATCAGGTGCCGGTCGGCGGCCTGATCGCCGAGCGGTTGGCGGTCTCCGCGCCGCTGGCCTTGATGGCGACGATCCTGTCGCTGGCCGTCGCCCTGCCCGTCGGCGTCATGGCCGCCAGCCGACGCGGCACGGCGGTCGACACCGGCCTGATCGGCGTGACCCAGGTGGGCGTCGCCCTGCCCAATTTCTGGATCGCCATGCTGCTGATCCTGCTGTTCTCGGTGAACCTCGGCTGGTTCTCAGCCGGCGGCTTCCCGGGCTGGGGTCAAGGCTTCTGGCCCGCCTTCAAGGCCCTGATCCTGCCCGCTGTAGCCCTGGCCGCACCGCAGGCCGCCATTCTGGCCCGCGTCCTGCGCACCGCCCTGCTCGACACGATGAACGAGGACTATGTCCGCACCGCCCGCGCCAAGGGTCTGTCGGTCAATCAGGCCCTGTGGCGACACGCCCTGAGGAACGCCTGGATTCCCGTCCTGACCATTCTGGGGCTGCAGTTTCCCTTCCTGCTGGCGGGCGGCATCATCATCGAGAACGTCTTCTCCCTGCCCGGTCTAGGTCGACTGGTCTTCCAGGCCATCACCCAGCGCGACCTGATCGTGGTGCAGGGCGTGGTGGTGGTGCTGGTCTTCGCCGTGGTTCTGGTCAGCTTCCTGATCGACCTGGCCTATCTGTTCGCCGATCCGCGCCTGAGGGGACGCCGCGCATGACCGACGCCCCCGTTCCTCTCGCCTTGGCCGCCAAGCCGCTTTCCCGCTGGCCGCTGTCGCTGGTCGTCGGCGGTGCCCTGACCGCCGTGGTGGTGCTGACCGCCCTGATCGCCTTCGTCTGGACCCCCTATGACGTCGAAGCGGTGAACATCGCCGCCAAGCTGACCGCCCCCTCGACGGCCCACCCGTTCGGCACCGATCATTTCGGCCGCGACGTCCTGTCGATGATCATGGTCGGGGCGCAGAACTCGTTGGCCGTGGCTCTGATCGCCGTCGGCATCGGCGCGGGGGTCGGCGTGCCGCTGGGCCTGACCGCGGCGGCGCGTGGCGGCTGGGTCGATGAGCTGGTGATGCGCGGCAACGACCTGATCTTCGCCTTCCCCGCCCTGCTGCTGGCGGTGATGATCACCGCCGTCTTCGGCCCCGGCGCGATCAACGCCATCATCGCCATCGGCCTGTTCAACATCCCCGTCTTCACCCGCGTCGCGCGCGGCGCGGCCATGGGCCTGTGGACGCGCGAATACGTCCTGGCGGCGCGCACGGCGGGCAAGTCCAAGGCCCTGATCTCCATCCAGCACATCCTGCCCAATCTGATGAGCCTGCTGGTCGTGCAGGCGGCGATCCAGTTCGCCGTCGGCATCGTCGCCGAGGCCGGGCTCTCCTACGTCGGTCTCGGCGCCCAGCCGCCCATGCCGAGTTGGGGCCGGATGCTGGCCGAGGCCCAGACCATGATCGGCTTCGCCCCCTGGCTGGCCGTCATGCCCGGCGTGGCCATCTTCGTGACCGTGCTCGGCCTCAGCCTGACCGGCGACGGCCTGCGCGACCTGTTCGACCCGCGCGTGCGGCGGGAGCGTTGACCATGAGCGTCCTGAGCATCCGCGACCTCAACCTGTCGATCGGTCGGGTGCCGATCCTCAAGAACGTCAGCCTGTCCGTCGCCCCCGGCGAAATCCTCGGCCTGGTCGGCGAAAGCGGCTCGGGCAAGTCCATGACCGCGCTGGCGGTACTGGGCCTGACGCCGCCGCGCGCGACGATGACCGGCGAGATCCGCCTGAACGGCCAGCTCATCTCAGGCGCGTCCGACGCCGCCTTGCAAAAGGTGCGTGGCCGCGACGTCGGCATCATCTTCCAGGAGCCGATGACGGCCCTGAACCCCGTGATGACCATCGGCGATCAGGTCGCCGAGACGGTGCGCCTGCATAAGGGCGCGTCGCGCAAGCAAGCCCTCGCCGTCGCCCGCGCCGTGCTGGACCGGGTCGGACTGCCCGCCGAACGCTTCCCGCTGGGCCGCTTCCCGCACGAGTTGTCGGGCGGCCAGAGACAGCGCGTCGCCATCGCCATCGCCATCGCCCTGACGCCCAAGCTGCTGATCGCGGACGAGGCGACGACGGCGCTGGACGTGACGACGCAAGCCCAGGTGCTGGAGCTGCTGAAGCGGCTGGTGCGCGAGGACGGCATGGGCCTGATCCTGATCACCCACGACCTCGCTGTGGTGGCCGAGACCGCCGACCGGGTGGCGGTGATGAAGGACGGCGAACTGGTCGAAGAGGGCGATACCCGCCGCATCTTCACCGGCATGACCCACCCCTATTCGCAGCGGCTGCTGGCCAATGCGACCCACGCCCCGACGCGCAAAGCCGCCGTCCAGCACGACGCCGCGCCGGTGTTGCAGGTCGAGGGACTGGTGCGCGAATACGCCGGCGCGCGGCGCCTGTTCGGCAAGGCGGACGCCTTCCGCGCCGTGGACGAAGTCAGCCTGTCGATCCAGCCGGGCGAGAGCGTCGGTCTGGTCGGCGAGAGCGGCTGCGGCAAGTCCACCCTGCTGCGCGCCGTCCTGGCGCTGGAGACGCCGCAAGCGGGCCGGGTTCTAGTCCGCGGCCGCGACATCACGTCGGCCAAGGGCGCGGCGCTGAAGGCCATCCGTCGCGACATTCAGGTGG
This sequence comes from Brevundimonas sp. 01N35, assembly GCF_056399785.1. NCBI lineage: Bacteria > Pseudomonadati > Pseudomonadota > Alphaproteobacteria > Caulobacterales > Caulobacteraceae > Brevundimonas > Brevundimonas sp. 01N35. Next base: position 80,464 of record NZ_JBFTRZ010000009.1, on the reverse strand, counting down.
TGTTCCAGGACCCCTACGGCAGCTTCGATCCACGCTGGACCGTGGCGCGGCTGGTCGCAGAAAACTTCCATCTGCTGGACCAACAGCCCTCGCCCGCCGAGGCCCGTCGTCGCGTCGATCAGATGCTGGAACAGGTCGGCCTGCCCGCCTCGGCCGGCGACAAGTATCCGCATGAATTCTCGGGCGGTCAGCGCCAGCGCATCGCCATCGCCCGCGCCCTGATCACCGACCCGGCGGTCATCGCCCTGGACGAGGCAGTGTCGGCGCTGGACGTGTCGATCCGGGCGCAGATCCTCGACCTGCTGGCTGACCTGTCCAGCCGCCTGGGCGTGTCCTATCTGTTCGTCTCCCACGACCTGACCGTGGTGCGCGCCGTCACCGACCGGCTGCTGGTCATGCAGGCCGGGCGGATCGTGGAACAGGGCGACACCGCCGCCGTCTTCGCCGCCCCTTCGCACCCCTATACGCAGAAACTACTGGCGGCGACGCCGGATCTGGCCCGAAATATCGGCGCGCTCGACGCCGCGCATAAGGAGACCGTTCGATGAACCGCAGAACCCTGCTGGGCTCGGCCCTGATCGGCGGCGTCGCCTCGGCCGCTGGCGCGGCTTCTGCCGCCCCCAACACCGAGCAAGCCGCCGCGCCGCGCGCCAGCGGCCGCACCGGCCCGCTGAACCTGATCACAGATGTCGAAGGCATCAAGATCGGTCAGGCCCATGACGCGGGCGTCCGCACCGGCGTCACCGTCATCCTGGCCGAAAAGCCCGCCGTGGCCGCCGTGGACGTGCGCGGCGGTGGTCCCGCCGGACGCGAAACCGACGTGCTAAAGCCCGAAAATCTGGTGCAGGAGGTGGACGCCATCGTCCTGTCGGGCGGCTCGGTTTACGGCCTGGCCTCGGGCGACGGCATCGCCGCCTGGATGGGGATGCGCGGGCGCGGCTACGGCATGGGGGGCGCGCCCGGCGTGCCGCCCTCGCCCATCATCCCGACCGCCTGCCTCTATGATCTGGCCAATGGCGGGAACAAGAAGTGGGAGATGGACCCGCCCTATCGCCGTCTGGCCGTCGAAGCGTTGGAGGCCGCAGGCGACCGCTTCGATCTGGGCACCGCCGGGGCCGGCTATGGCGCAGAAGCCGGCGCGCTGAAGGGCGGCATCGGCTCGGCCTCGGCCCTGATGGCCAATGGCTGGACGGTCGGGGCCATCGTCGCTGTCAACAGCGTCGGGGCCGTGGTCGCCCCCAACGGCAAGACCTTCTGGGCCGCGCCGTTCGAGATCGGCGACGAGTTCGGCGGTCTGGGCTCGGCAGGGCTGGCGGCCTCGGCCGAGGACTGGGGCCTGTCGAAAGGCCGCGCTCGCCCGCGCGAGAACACCACCATCGCCTGCATCGCCACCGACGTGGCCCTGACGCGGGTGGAGTGTCAGCGGCTGGCCATCATGGCCCAGGACGGCATGGCCCGCGCCATCCGCCCCAGCCACGCGCCGTTCGACGGCGATACCCTGTTCTGCCTGTCTACTGGCAAGAAGCAGATCACCGACCCGGCCATGCGCCAGATCGCAGTGGCCCAACTGGGCAATGTCGCCGCCGACGTCCTGGCCCGCGCCATCGCGCGCGGCGTCTATCACGCTACCAACTACGAGGGTCGGACCGGCCAGACCTGGCGGGAGCTTTAAGCCAGCCCCGACCCTTCTCCCCTCGGGGGAGAAGGCAGCATGCGCAGCATGACGGATGAGGGGGGGTCGGCAGTACCTTAATGGCCGAAGGTCGAGAGGCAGCAAAACTCCCCCTCATCCGACCCGCTAACGCGGCCCACCTTCTCCCCCGGAGGGGAGAAGGGTTGATCGCATTTTACAGCCAGTCGTCGCTGCCGATCGGGGCGCCGGGGGGAATGGGCTGAACCGCCCGTTCGCCTTCGGTCAGCGCCTTCAGTCCCTCGACCGGGCCGGTCAGCAGTTCGGCCAGATAGGCGCACTGCGCCGTTTCCAGTCGGTCGCCGCGGCAGCGTTTCAGTTGTTCGCCGAAACGACGCGCGCCGTCGCGCACCACGCCCTGAGCCGTGGACGACAGGTCCTTGCCTTGAATCAGGGTGGCCAGATCGGCGGCGTAGCGGGCGCGCACGGCGCGGCGCAGTTCCATCTGGCGCGGGCTGAGGCCGACGCCGTTACCAAGCGTCGACGACACACGGTCCAGCACCTCGGGCAGGCCCAACTGACCCGCATCGCGGCGTTGCTGCTCCACCAGACGATTCAGGCGCTCGGGGGCCAGCAGGGATTCGAACACCACCTCGGACGCGGTCGCGGCCGCCGAGGACGGGTCGAACACGGCGTCCGTCTTGCCGGTGAACAGTTCGATCTCGGTCTGGCGGTCGGTATTGCCCGACTGGGCCGAGGACAGCAGGTCAATCAGCGGATCGCGCAGGTCGAGCACCTCGGGCGACAGGGCCTGCATCAGGGCGTCCAGCGCCGCGCGCTGACGGTCGGCGGGGACGACCAGGGCCGTCTCGGTCCCGTCGCCCTTGACGGCATAGCGATAGTCGACCCCGGCGATCAGCCGCGCCACCGCCGTCGTCTGATAGCGGTGATAGAGGTAGATGGGCACGATCACGCGCTGCAGGTCGGCCGCGGCCGCGCCATCGGGAATGTTGCCCAGGCCGAAGCGGTCCAGGGCGATCTTGCGCACCGCCATGACGTTGGCGAACTCGGCGACCGGGTCGGTCCCGTTGTCCCACATGGCGGCATAGGGCTGGGCGCCGCCCAGCGGCCGGGTGTCGGAATCCGCGACGAAGCGATAGCCGCGCGCCTGCCCGTCGGCGATCAGGGCCGCGCGTCGCGCCGCCTGGTCCTGCCCCGGCTTGGTCGCGCCATACAGCCAGTCGATGACGAAGTCGTCCCAGGCGCCGACGCCGGTCGTATAGGCCCGACTGAAGTCCAGCCGGTCGCCGTCCGCGATCACCCAGGGGGCGGGGTAATCCATCACCGAGGCTCGGTCGGCGAAGGTGCTCGCCGCGAAATTGTGGGCGAACCCGAGAGCGTGGCCGATCTCGTGCGCCGCGAGGTGGCGCAGGCGCTGATAGGCCAGACGGTCCGGGTCGTCCTCGCCGCCGGTGCCGCTCTTGTCGGCGCCGACCAGGCCTTCGAAGATCATCTTGTCCTGCCGGTCGCGCAGCGAGCCCAGTTGCACCACGCCCCGCACGATCTCGCCGGTGCGGGGATCGTTGACGCTGGTGCCGGTGGACCAGCCGCGCGTCTCGCGGTGGACCCAGGAGACGATGTTGTAGCGCGCATCCATCGGATGCGCCCCCTCGGGCAGAAGCTCGACCCGGAAGGCGTCGATGTAACCGGCCCGATCAAAGGCTTGGGCCCACCAGTTGCCGCCTTCAACGAGAGCCTGCTGAATGGCCGGAGGCGCCGCACGGTCGACGTAGAAGACGATGGGCTTCTTGACCGGCGAACGGACGGCGGTCGGATCGGTCTTCTCCAGCCGGAAGCGACGCGCCAGACGGCTGACCACCGGCTGATCCAGATCGGCGGCGAAGTCCGTCACCAGCACCTGGGCCGAGGCCCCCGCGCGCGGATCGTGCGGCGCTGTGATAAAGCCCTCGTCCGGCAGGCGGATGAAGGAGTGGCGCACGGCGATGGTGACCGAGCGGGCGTCGGGCGCGACGCGCGACAGCTCCATGCCCGGCTCGTCGCTGGTGAAGGTCTGGACGGTCTGGAACTCGACATTGTCGGGGAAGACCAGGGTCTGGTCGAGGTCCAGATAGCCCAGGGTCGGCGCCGGCTTGAAGGTCCCCTGCCGGCCGCGTTTCAAACGTCCGGCCGCGTTGACCGCGTCGCGCTCGAGGAAACCGGACAGGTCCACTGTCACCGAACCGTCGGGGTGAGTCTCGGCCACGTCAGCGGCCCAGATCACCGAGGGGGCGAAGGATGCGGCCACCGCATTCTGCTGATCCGCCCCGGCGCCGACGGCGCGGAAGCGGGTGTTCTCGAACCGGGCCAGAACGCGGTTGCCCACCTTCTGGAAGGCGACGATCTGGGTCTGGCCCAGACCCGAGCGGTCCAGCCCGACGCCGTCCATGCCCAGCCCCGCCGACAGGCCGGGCTGGTAGAGATAGCGGCCCAGCACGCCGCCTTCGCCGGGCGCAGGCAGGCGCACCAGAACCTTGCCCTTTTCGCGATCCAGCCGAACCCCGAACAGGCCTTCCTGGAAGGCCGCCGTCGCCGCGGGACGCGAGGCCCCCGCCTCGGCCATCACGGGCGCGGCGCCCGCGATCAGAACCAGGCCGGCGACGCTCGCCAACAGAACCTTGCGCAACATGGGCCGCCCCCGCGGATGACTGAGACTGAAACGCTTACTGGACGCCGAGCGCCAGGGCGTCGGGCCGACGCGTGTCGGCGGCGCCGAGGAATCGGTCGCCTTCGATCATGATGGACTGGGTGCTGCCCATTGTCATGGACGGGCGGACCGTGTGGCCGCGCGCCGTCAGCAGGCGTTCAACGTCGGGCGAGAAGCCGCCCTCCAGTTCCAGCGGGCTGTCGCCGCCGGCCTGATTGAGGCGCGGACGCATGGCGGCCTCGGCGATGTTCAACTGGTGGTCGATGACGTTGACGATCAGTTGCACCATGGTGGCGATGATATAGCCGCCGCCCGGCGTGCCGGTGACCAGCCAGGGCTTCTCGTCGTCGAAGACGATCATCGGCGTGATGGTCGAGCCCAGACGCTTGCCCGGCGCCGGCGAGTTCGGCTCGCCCCGCGTGCCCCACGAGAAGTTGTCGAGCGAGTTGTTCAGCAGCACCCCCGTCCCCGGCGCCGCGACGTGCGCGCCGTAGGAGTTGGACAGGGTGTAGGTGTTCGCCACCGCATTGCCGTGGGCGTCGGCCACCGAATAGTGGGTCGTGTCCTGGCTCTCATACGGATAGGGGTTGCCTTCGGGGATATCGGCGGCGTCCAGCGAACGGTCCATCGCGATCAGCTTGACCCGCTCGGCGGCGAATTCCTTGCTGGCCAGGCCGCGCGCCGGCGTCGTCCACTGCGGCGCGCCGCCGATCAGGCGACGGTCCGACGAGACGATCTTCATCGCTTCCGAGATCAGGTGCAGGCTGTCGACGCTGCCCCAGCGCAGGTCGCGCATGGGGAAATGCTCCAGCAGGTTCAGCCCCTCCGCGACGCTGACGCCCGAGGCGGTCGGCGGCATGTAGGCGATGCGATGGTCGCGATAGGTCGACCAGATCGGCGCCGAGACATCGGCGCGGTAATCGGCAAGATCCTTCTCGTCCATAATCCCGCCGCCGGCGCGGACGCCGGCGACGATCTTCTTGGCCAGTTCCCCACGATAGAAGGCGTCGGCTCCGCCCTGCTGCACCTGGCGCAGGCTCCAGGCCAACTGCGGCTGCTTGAACAGGTCGCCCGCGCGATAAGGCGTGCCGTCCGCCTTCAGATAGGCTTCGCGCGCGCCGGCGTCGGTCGCCAGAACGGTCGCGCGGCCTGCGGTGGCGTCGGCCTCGCCGTCCGACAGGATCACGCCGTCCTGGGCCAGCTTGACCGCAGGGGCCACGACCTGGGCCCAGGTCAGGGCGCCGAAGCGTTTGTGCGCCTCCCACATGCCCGCGACGGTGCCGGGCACGGCGACATTGCGGAAGCCCGAGGGCGCGCGCCGGTCGAATTTGCCGTTGTCGTCCAGCAGCAGGTCCGGCGTCGTCGCGCGCGGAGCCGTGCCGTAATAGTTGATGGCGACGTCCTGGGCCGGGCGATCCGCCGTCGCGGCCATGTGCACGATCATATAGCCGCCGCCGCCGATATTGCCGGCGCGCGGCAAGGCCACGGCTTCGGCGAAGGCCACGGCCACGGCGGCGTCCACGGCGTTGCCGCCCTGTTTCAGAATATCGACGCCGACCTGGGTCGCGATGGCGCTCTGGCTCACCACCATGCCGCCGCGACCAACGGTCGGGCTGTGGATCTGGCCGTAGTTGACGATGTCGCCGCCGCTGCCGACCGCGGGGCGCGTCTGAACCGGCGCCTGCTGCGCCATCACCGGCATCGCCATCAATAGGGCCGCTGAGGCGACCGCCAGAACCGTCATATGAGAACGCATCGCCACCCCGTCATATTTGAACTCGACCGGCGGACGCTCAGAAACGAGATTCCGTCTCCGCCCACCGTAAATATCGAAGCGAGAGCGATAGCATTGCCCAAACCGCAACAACAAGGGTGATTTCAGGTGATTATTGGGTCCAATATTCAAATAACGGCAATATTTTTTCTGCCACGGTTGACGTGGTCATTGTGTCCGTTTCTAGTTCTAAACGGGGTGGAATCTCCGGGCGCCGTCGAATCCAAGAGACGACCGGCGGATCGCGAAATCGCCTTTCCAAAAATCAAACACCGGCCGCCGCCGGACGAGCATCGAGGGGACTTCGGGCTCGATGATCAATAACTGGGGATGAAATGACCATGCGTGCAGCCTTCGCTCGTCGAAGCTTGAAGACGGCCATGTTGGCCACCACGGCGCTGTTCGGCGCCGCCACAGCCGCGGCCGCCCAGGACGCGCCGCAGCAAGACGCCACCCAGGTCGACGAAATTGTCGTCGTCGGCTCGCAGATTCGCGGCGCCAAAGTGACCGCCGCCCTGCCCGTGACCGTAGTCGGCGAGGAACAGATTCTGGCCTCGGCCGCCGTCTCGGGCGACGACCTGATCCGTTCGATCCCGCAGATGGGCGACGTCACCTTCAACTCCGCCTACCTGCCCGCCAGCTCGAACTCGGCGCGCGGCGACACCGGCTCGGTCAACCTGCGCGGCCTCGGCATCGGCAACACCCTGGTGCTGCTGAACGGCCGTCGCGTCGTCGGCCACCCGACCAGCCAGGCCAACGAGCATCTGGTCCCGGTCCTGACCTACAACACCAACGCCATTCCGGTGACCGGCCTGAAGCGTCTGGAAGTCCTGCGTGACGGCGCCGCCGCCATCTACGGCGCCGACGCCGTGGCCGGGGTGATCAACACCGTCCTGCGCGACGACCTGAACGGCCTGACCGTCTCGGCCCAGTATGGCGGCGCCGAGGGCACCGGCATGCGCGAGACCAATCTCAGCGCCTATGGCGGCCGCGACTTCTTCGACGGTCGGGGTAATCTGTCGGTCTTCGTGAACTACGACCAACGCACCGAGCTTTCGACCCTGGATCAGGACTACACGACGTCGCTGGACAAGCGCCCGCTGTTCGCCGGAACGGGCTATGAGAACAACACCACCCTGAACGGCCGCTCGTCGCTGACGCCCTGGGGCCTGTTCCGTCCGACGGGCGGCACGGTGAAACTGACTCCCGGCGGCGCCAATGTCACCGCCTTCACCATGCAGCCGTCCAGCTTCACGGGCTGCTCGGCGCCGGCGGCCAACGGCCTGTGCCTCAAGTCCGCCACGAGCACCGATGCGCGCCTCTACTCGGACTCGGCGGCCCAGGGCCTGACCGTCATGCCCGAGGTCGAACGCCTGAACGTGTTCCTGAACGGCAAGTACAAGCTGAACGACAGCATCGAGGCCTTCGGCGAGCTGGGCTATTACCAGGCTGAAACCACGGCCTGGCAGGCGCCCATCAGCACCCTGTCCTCGATCATCCTGACCATCCCCAAGGCCAGCTATTACAACCCGTTCGGCCCGATCACCTTCGCTAACGGATCGGTCAACCCGAACCGCCTGCCTGGAATCACCGCACCGGCCGGCGGCGTGGATCTTCAGCTCAGCGGCTATCGCTTCGACGACCTCGGCCCGATCGAGGTCAACGTCACCAACAAGCAGTATCGCGCCCTGGGCGGCCTGCGCGGCGAGTTCGCCGGTTGGGACTGGGAAAGCGCCCTGGTCTACTCCGAGGCCAGCGCCCTGGATATCAGCGACAACGTCTCGACCACCGCCCTGCAAAAGCAGCTCGCCCTGTCGACGCCCGACGCCTACAATCCGTTCAACGGCGGCGACCTGAACAACCTCAGCTTCGGCGACGGCACGCCCAGCAACAAGGCCGCGCTGGACGCCATCCGCGTCAAGATGCGCCGCTACACCGAAACCACTCTGGCCCTTTGGGACTTCAAGGTTTCGCGCCCTGACCTCTTCGCCCTGCCGGGCGGCGACCTCGGCATGGCTGCCGGGGTCGAGGCCCGCCGCGAGACTCAGCTGGACGACCGCGACCAGCGCATCGACGGAACCATCACCTTCACGGACGTCTCTGGCGCGGTTTACGGCGACCTGATCAACGGCTCGTTGAACCCGGACACCACGGGCGACCGCACTGTCTATTCGGCCTACGCCGAGCTGGCTGTGCCGATCGTCTCGCCGGAGATGAACATCCCGTTCGTGCACAATCTGGAAGCCCAGATCGCCGGCCGCTACGAGCACTATTCGGACTTCGGCGACATCGCCAAGCCCAAGGTCGCCGTGGCCTGGGACCTGGCCGAAGGTCTGCGCCTGCGCGGCTCGTGGGCTCAGGGCTTCCGCGCCCCGAACCTGGAACAGATCAACGCCACCGTGGTGACCCGTTCCAATTCGAGCACCGACTGGGCCTACTGCGAGGCCCTGACCCGTCGCGGCGCGATCACGGGCCTCAACAAGTGCGTCAGCCCCACCATCACCCCCGGCTTCTCGGACGCAAGCTCGGTCAACACCGCCCGCATCCGTCGCAACGTCGCCGAACAGCGCGCCGGCAACCCGAACCTGAAGCCGGAAGAGTCGGAAACCCTGTCGTTCGGCACGGTGATCCAGCCCGACTTCACGCCCGCCCAACTGGGCAACTTCACCTTCACCATCGACTGGTGGAACGTGAAGCAGACCGGCATGGTCGGCGTGTTCCGCGGCCAGAACGCCCTGACGCTGGACTACCTGCTGCGTAAGCAGGGCAGCTCCAACCCGAACGTGGTCCGCGCTGCGCCGACGCCGGAAGACGTCGCCATCTTCGCCGGCACCGGCATGCAGGCCGCCGGCGAGATCCTCTACGTCAAGGATCTCTACGACAACCTGCAGCCGCAGGAAGTCGAAGGCATCGACCTGGGCGTCATGTGGAACCTGCGCGGAACCAACATCGGCGACTTCAGCGTCAACCTGAACGCCTCGCACCTGCTGAAATATCATCTGGAGCCGTCGCCGGCCGTTCAGGCTCTGATGGACGCCAAGGCCAAGGGCGACATCGACGCGGCCGTCGCCTTCAGCGGCAGCGCCGGCGACCTGATCCGCGCCGGCGGCCGGCCCGAATGGAAGTGGTCGGCCTCGGCCACCTGGCGCTACGAGAACGTCACGGTCGGCGCCTACACCGCCTATACCGGCAGCGTTAAGCAGGACGGCCTGACCAACTCGGTCGGCGAGATCTGGACCGTCGATTCGCAGATCACGGCCAACCTCTATGGCGAGTATGAGTTCAACGACGGCCTTCTGGGCGGAACCGCCGTACGCCTCGGCGTCCGCAACCTGACCAACGAAGCCCCGCCGCTGGCCTCCGACGGCTACCTGGGCACCGTTTATCAGCCCTACGGCCGCTACTGGTACGCCAACATCCGCAAGTCGTTCTAACGGTCCTTGCTTCTAATCGGGGCGGAAGGCGAGCGATCGTCTTCCGCCCTTCTTTCTATCTTGATGCCTGTTTGTGGAGTTCCCGATGAAATCCGTCTCGATGCGCGTCCTCGCCGTCGCCGCTGCCCTGGCTGGCCTTGCCGCCCCAGTCGCCGCCGCCGAACTGTCGCCTCAGGCCCGCGCCCAGATCACCGCCACGGTCGATCACAACCAGGCCGCCCTGGACACCGCCGCGCTCGAAATCTGGAAGTTCGCAGAGCTGGGCTATCAGGAAACGCAGAGCACGGCCCTGCTGCAAGGCCAGCTGACCCAGGCGGGGTTCACGGTCACGCCCGGCGTGGCCCATGAGCCCACCGCCTTCATCGCCAGTTTCAAGAACGGCGCCGGCCCGGTCGTCGCCGTCCTGGCCGAGTATGACGCCCTGCCCGGCCTGTCGCAGACGATGAACCCGGTGCAGGAATCGGCGGGCGGTCACGCCGGCCACGGCTGCGGCCACAACCTGTTCGGCGCCGCCTCGGTTCATGCCGCCATCGCAGTCAAGGACTGGATGGTCGCCAACAACATCAAGGGCGAACTGCGCGTCTATGGCACGCCCGCCGAAGAAGGCGGCTCGGGCAAGGTCTATATGGTCCGCGACGGCCTGTTCAACGACGTCAACGTCGCCGTCCACTGGCACCCGGGCAACGTCAACAGCGCCCGCCAGGGCGACACCATGGCCAACGTCAGCGGCAAGTTCCGCTTCTACGGCGTCTCGTCCCACGCCGCCGCCGCGCCGGATCGCGGCCGCTCGGCCCTGGACGCGGTCGAGGCCATGAACGCCATGGTCAACCTGATGCGCGAGCACATCCCTGACCGCACCCGCATCCACTACGCCATCACCGACGGCGGCAAGGCGCCGAACGTCGTTCCCGCCTTCGCCGAGAGCTACTACTACGTCCGCCACACCGACCCGACCATCGTCCGCGACGTGCTGGAGCGTGTGAAAAAGGCCGCCGAGGGCGCGGCCATGGGCACCGGCACCCGGGTCGAGTTCGAAGCCATCGGCGGCGTCTATTCCATGCTGCCGAACGAGACCCTGATGAAGGTCATGGACCGCAACCTGCGCGCGGTCGGCGGCATCACCTGGACGCCCGAGGAAATCGCTCTGGCCACCGAGATCCAGAAGACCCTGCCGTCCAAGCCGGCGCTGTCCAGCGTCGGCGAGATCGAACCGGCGGTGATCGGCGGCGACTTCGGCGGCTCGACCGATGTGTCGGATGTCAGCTGGGTCGTGCCGACGGTGGGCCTGTCCACCGCCACCTTCGTTCCGGGTTCGGCTGGCCACAGCTGGCAGAACGTAGTGGCCGCTGGTTCGACCATCGGCCTGAAGGGCGCGCATCTCGCGGCCAAGACCCTGGCCCTGACCACCGCCGAACTGTTCCAGAGCCCTGAGACCGTCGCTACGGCCAAAACCGAGTTCGAACGCCGCCGTGGTCCCGACTTCAAATACGAAGCCCTGCTGGGCGATCGCACCCCGGCGCTCAACTACCGCGACTAGATCCGTCCTGGCCCACGGGCTCGTCCCCAGGGCCATTTCCTTCTTGCCGTCATCCCCGGGCTTGTCCCGGGGATCCAGACACTCAACCTTGGCTCGCCGCCCGCGCGCCTTGAGCTCAAACCTCGAGTCTATGGAGTCTCGGGCCAAGCCCGAGAATGACGGGAGAAGAAGACAGGCTGAGCGCTCCGAATTGGGGTCGCCATCCTAATGCCGCGCCCCAATCTCAGTGAATTCGCGGCCTTGCGCCCTTCCGCAAGCGCTTTTGCCCGCCGCCTTCCGCCCGTGCGTCATCATGCCCCTCCGTCAGCACTGCAGAGGGGATTTCAGACGATTCAGACGAATTGGACTCTGTTTTTCTAGCCGCCCGAAGCCTCTGACCTCGGCGGCGCCCGGCGCGCATGGGTGACTTGCTCATAGGCGTAGCCCAGCGACAGGATGCGGGCGTCGTCCCACTGGCCGCCGAGGAAGCTGAGACCCACCGGCATGCCCCGGTCCAAGCCCATCGGCACCGTCAGGTGCGGATAGCCCGCCACCGCCGCCAGCCGACTGGCCGAGCCCTTCATATCGTCATCGTCCTTGGGATCGTTGGTCCAGGCCCGCGAGGTCGTCGGCGCGATCAGGGCGACGACGCGGTGTTCGGCCATCATCCGGTCGATGCCGTCCGGCCCCGCCGCCCGCAGCGACTTCGCCCGCGCCTCGACATAGGCGGGTTCGGTCAGGCCGCCGGTCGCCTGCGCCCGTTCGAACAGATCCTGCCCGAACAGCACCGTCTCGCGCGGTTCGGCGGCGTTGAAGGCGATGACGTCGGCCAGCGTCCGGGTCTTCACCTGCATCGGGTCGGTCGAGGCCAGATAGGCGTTCAGATCGTGCTTCAACTCGGTCAGCAGGACCGTCAGCTCCCAGCCGCCGATGGCGCGCATGTCGGCCGGTCCCTGCTCGATCTCGACGACTTCGGCCCCGGCGGCGCGCAGGGCGGCCAGCGCCTTGTCGAACTCCGCCCGCGTCTCCTCGGAATAGTTCGGCAGCAGGAAACGCATGACGCCGATCCGCGCGCCGCTCAGGCTGCCGGCGTCGAGGGCGGCGCGATAATCGACCTTGCGAGCATCCGCCTCGACCGTGGCCGGGTCGGCGAGGTCGGACCCGGCGAGGACGGTCAGGACGATAGCCGCGTCCTCGACCGTCCTGGCAATGGGGCCGGCAGTGTCCTGAGAGTGGCTGATCGGAATGACGTGGGTGCGACTGACCAGGCCCACGGTCGGCTTGAACCCGACCACGCCGTTGACCGACGCCGGACAGGTGATCGACCCATCCGTCTCCGTGCCGATGGCGACCGGGGCCAGGCCGATGGCCACCGCCACGGCGCTGCCCGAGGATGACCCACAGGGCGTCCGCTCCGGGTCATGGGGATTGCGCGTCTGGCCGCCGACCGCGCTCCAGCCGCTGATGGACTGCGACGAGCGGATGTTGGCCCACTCCGAAAGATTGGTCTTGCCCAGGATCACCGCGCCCGCGTCTCGCAGCCGCGCGACCAGCGGCGCGTCGCGGCCCGGCGCGTTGTCGGCCAGGGCCAGGGAACCCGCCGTGGTAGGCATGTCGCGGGTCTCGATATTGTCCTTCAGGAGAACAGGGAGGCCTCTGAGGGGGCCGCGTGGGCGCGGCGCCTTTCCCTCCATCAGCGACGGCGCGACGACAATGACCGCCGCGGGCGGCCCCGGCACGGTCTGATCGGCGCTCAACGTCACCTCTATCGCCCCGGTCAGGGCGGCATGCGAGGGGTAGAGGCCGTCAACGACCGCAGCAGCGGTCGGAGGCTGGAATATCCGGCCTCCGTTGTCGCCCTCGAGGGTCCAGGTGCCGTCGCCGTTCGGCGTGGCGCAGGCCGTCAGCGCCAGGGCGCTGACGGCGGCGACGATCAGTCCGCCTTTGCGGGCGCCCGCGTGCCAATCGTGCGGTCGAGGAAGTCCAGATAGGTGCGCCACAGGTGAAGCTGCCTTTCGTTGCCGCGCACGCCGTGACGCTGACCCGGATAGAGCATGGTCTCGAAGGGGATGCTCTTTTCCTGCAGCGCGTTCAGCACCCGCGTGGTGTTTTCGAAGATGACGTTGTCGTCGGCCATGCCGTGCAGCAGCAGCAGACGTCCGGTCAGATGGTCGAGGCGGCCCAGAACGTCGGACGCGGCATAGCCTTCCACATTGGCCTGCGGCGTTGACATGTAGCGCTCGGTATAGGCCGTGTCGTAGAGGCCCCATTGCGTCGGCGGAGCGCCGGCCAGGGCCGAGGCCAGACCCATCTTGGGCTCGGTCAGGGCCATCAGGCTCATGAAGCCGCCGTAGGACCAGCCCATCATGGCGATGCGGCTGTCGTCGACGTAGGGCAGCGACCGCAAATAGTCGGCGGCGATGACCTGATCCTCGATCTCGGGCTGGCCCATCTTCAGATAGAGGGCCTGTTTGAAGGCGGCCGAACGGTCGCCCTCGCCACGGTTGTCCAGGCGGAAGATGATGTATCCCGCCTCGGTCAGAAGCTGGTTGGTCGCGCCCTGCCAGCCGTTCTTCACCCCGCCGGCCGAGGGGCCGCCGTAAACCTGCATGACGACCGGATAGGTCTTGGACGGATCAAAGTCCGGCGGCGTCGTCATCTGCCACATCAGGCTCTGGCCGTGGCTTTGCAGCGTGCCGAAGGTCGGCTTCTGCTGGCGCTGGGCATAGGGCCAGAAGGGATGGCCGGGCTGGAGTTTGTTCTCCTCGATCCAGCGCACGCGCTTGCCGTCGATCCCATAGAGGGCCGACTGCGGCGGCGTGTTCACGTCAGTGTAATTGCCGACATAGGCCGTGCCGGTGCCGTTGACCGAGGCGCTCCACCAGCCGCCGCGCGGGGTGATCTCGACCGGCGCGACCGGCCGCTTCAGGCTGGCGCGGAACAGTTGCTGCTCGATGGGATATTCCTTCCCGTCGCGCATGGAGGCGGTGAAGAAGACCTCGCCCGTCGCCTCGTTGACGCCTTCCAGCGCCTTGACCGGATAGTCGCCGCGCGTGATCGCGCGCAGACGACGGCCGTCCTTGTTGTAGACATAAAGGTGTTTCCAGCCGCTCTCTTCCGACGACCAGATAAAGTCGCCGTTCTTCAGCGCCTTGAAGTCGTGGCTCAGCGGCACCCAGGCGTCCGAGCGCTGGCTGGCGATGACGCGGCTGACGCCGGTCACGGGATCGACGCTCAGCAGGTCCAGGGTCTTCTGGTCGCGCGACAGGCGCTGGACGAACAGGGTCCGCCCGTCCTTGGCCCAGTCGACGCGCGCCAGATAGACGTCGGCGTTGGCGCCCAGGTCGACCTTGACCCGACGGCCCGCCTGCACGTCCTGAACATACAGCTCGACCACGGCGTTGGGACGGCCCGCGCGGGGATAGCGCTGCTGCGTCACCGAGGCGCCGCCGCCGGTGATGTCCAGGCGCGGAATGATATCCACCTGCGTCTCGTCGGTGCGTTGCAGGGCGATGAAACGCTCGTCCGGGCTCCACCAGTAGCCGGTGTCGCGGTCCAGTTCTTCCTGGGCGATGAACTCGGCCGTGGCCCAGGTGATCAGGCCGTCGCCGTCCGTCGTGATCGCCTGCTCGGCGCCCGAGGCCAGGTTGAGGATGACCAGATCCTGATCGCGCACGAAGCTGACATAGGCGCCCTTGGGCGAGACCTTGGCGTCGATCTCATCCGCCGCCGTCTGGGTCAGGCGACGCACGCTGCCGTCGGCGCGGTTGGCCAGGAAGACGTCGCCTTCCAGCGGGGCCAGGATGTAGCGGCCCTGCTCGTCCCACGAATATTCAACCACGCCGCGCTGCGAAATCCGCATCCGCTCGCGCCGCGCCTTCTCGGCCTCGGACAGCTCGCCTGCGTCAGGGACCAGGGCGCGAGCGTCGATCAGTTTGAACGGCTCGCCGCCGGCGACCGGCGCGGCCCACAGGTCCAGCACGTCCACGTCGTCGGGCCGCGAACGCAGGAAGGCGACCAGTTCGCCGTCCGGCGACAGGCTGACGCCGCGCGCCACCGGCCCGGACAGGGACGGATTGGCGAAGACCCGCTCGACCGTCAGAATCGAGGACGCCGGCGCGGTCGCGGCGAGCGGGGCTGCCGGCTGCGGTGCGGATTGGGCGAAGGCCGAAGTCGCGGCCATCAGGATCGTCGAGGCGAGAAGTAATGTGCGCATAGCGGCGAAGCTAGAGGCGGAATCTTCTGTCGTCATCTGTAATTCTCGCGCCCCTGCGACGCCCGCGAGCCTTTCGCAAACCGCTCCGACCGCCTAGTTAGGCGCCATGACCGACGCTCCCCTCGCCGCGCCTCCCGTCAAGGCCAGCCCTTTCCACAATCTGGAAGTCCTGTGGGTCCGCCACTGGACCGACCAGTTGTTCAGCTTCGCCCTGAAACGACCCGAGGATTTCCGTTTCCGCTCGGGCGAATTCGTCATGATCGGCCTGCCGGGCGAAGCCGAAGAAGGACCGGGGGCAAAGCCTGTCCTGCGCGCCTACTCCATCGCCAGCCCCTTCTGGGCCGAAGAGCTGGAGTTCTTCTCGATCAAGGTCGCCGATGGCCCCCTGACCTCGCGCCTGCAGAAGATCCAGCCGGGCGATAGCGTCCTGATGGGCAAGAAGCCGACCGGCACATTGGTGCTGGACGCCCTGACCGGCGGCGAGCGTCTGTGGCTGATCGGCACGGGCACCGGCCTGGCCCCCTGGCTGTCGGTGGCGCGTGACCCCGACACCTATTCGCGCTTCAAACAGGTCATCGTCTGCCACACGGTGCGCAATGTCGCCGACCTGGCCTACCGCGACTTCTTCACCCACGAGATTCACGAGGACCCGCTGATCGGCGACGAGGCCAAGGCCCAGTTGACCTATTATCCGACGGTGACCCGCGAGCGGTTCGAGACCCATGGCCGGATCACCGACCGCATCAAATCGGGCGACGTCTTCGCCGACCTGCAACTGCCCATCGGCTTCTCGCCCAACAGCGACCGCGTCATGCTGTGCGGCTCGATGGCGATGATCAAGGAGACCGGCGAACTGCTGGAATCCTACGGCCTGAAAGAAGGCTCGAACGCCGAACCCGGCGACTATGTTCTGGAGCGCGCCTTTGTCGGCTGACCTGATGACTTCTCCCGCCGCCGTATCCATCGACGAGCGCAAGGCGCCCGAGGATTGCCAGACCATGGTCGATGTGCGTCAGGGCGTCGACGCCCTGGACCGGGCGCTGGTGACCCTGCTGGCCGAACGCCAGCGCTACATGGACGCCGCCGCCCGCATCAAGCCGAACCGCGACGCCGTCTTCGACCAGGCCCGCATCGACGACGTGGTGGCCAAGGTGCTGGCTGCCGCCAAGCCCGCCGGCCTGTCGGCGGACATCGCCGAGCCGGTCTGGCGCCTACTGATCGACCGCTGCATCGCCCACGAGTTCGTCAAATACGACCAGACGCGGGGGTAAATCCCTTCTCCCCTTGCGGGAGAAGGAAAATCTCACCCCTTCAGGCTTCTCAGCATCAGTTCGTGGCGATAGGCGGCGACGTCGGTCAGGGCCGCGTCGAGCGCCGTCCTGACCCGCTCCAGACCCGCCGGGGCCGACGCCTGCTCCCCGTGCTCGACCTCGGCGCAGAGCGCTGCCAGATCGCGCGCGCCGATGCCGGCGCTCGCCCCGCGTATGGTGTGGACGGCATCGCGCCAGCCCTCTGACGAGGCGTCCAGCAGGGACGACCACAGGGCGGCCTGCTGGGCGAACAGGCCCAGCACCTCCTCGGTGATGTCGTCCATGCCGCCGGTCATGGTCTCGAGGACGGTGAAATCCACCGCCCCCGTCAGATCACGCCGCGCCAATCAGGCCTCCGGGCTCTTGGCCAGACGCGCGTTCTTCGACGACCACAGCAGGTAGATGGCCAGACCGAACAGGTTCCACAGCAGGAAATAGAGCTGGGTCGAGGTCTTCAGGCTGAAGAAGAAGATGATGCAGCCGACGATGGCGATGCCGCCCACCAGCCACCACAGGGGCGTCTTGAACGGACGCCGGCGGCCCGGCTCGCGCAGACGCAGGACAATCAGGCTGACCCCGACGGCGAAGAAGGCCATCAGGGTGCCGGCATTGGCCAGCGACGCCAGTTCGTCCAGCCGCATGATGCCCGCCAGGATGGCGACGACGATGGCGGTGAAGATGGTGACCACGGCGGGCACGCCGCGCGTCGAGATCTTCGCCAGCCGGTTAGGCAGCAGGCCGTCGCGGGCCATGCCCAGGAAGATGCGGCTCTGGCCGAACAGGAAGGCCAGCAGGACGGTCGGCAGGGCGACCACTGCGGCCGCCGCGATCCACTGGGCCGCCACGCCCTGGCCCAGGCCGCGCATGATCAGGGCCAGAGGTTCGGGGCTGTCTGAGAAGGAAGCCACCGGCGCCGCGCCGATGGCCGCCGCCGCGACGACGATATAGAGGATGGTGCAGATCACCATGGAGCCGATGATGCCGATAGCCAGGTCGCGCTCGGGCTTCTTGGTCTCTTCGGCCGCCGTGGCGATGGCGTCAAAACCGTAGAAGGCGAAGAAGATGATGGCCGCCGCCGCCATCACCCCTGTCTGAACGAAGGGCGCGCCGAAGCCGTGCGGCATGAAGGGCGTGAAGTTGGCGGCGTCAAAGCGCGGCAGGGCGATGGCCACAAAGGCGACCAGGGCCGAAATCTTGACCACCACCAGCACGACGTTCAGCGTCGCGCTCTCGCGCGTGCCCAGCAGCAGCAGGCCGGTCACCACGGCGATGATGAAGACCGCCGGCAGGTTGATCAGACCGCCCTCGACGTGCGGGCCGACCGTCAGGGCCAGCGGCAGGTCCAGACCCAGACCGTGCAGGAAGGGAATGGCGTAACCCGACCAGCCCACGGCCACCGCCGAGACGACCAGCGAATACTCGAGGATCAGGCTCCACCCCACGACCCAGGCGAAGGCCTCGCCCAGCACGGCGTAGGAATAGGTGTAGGCGCTGCCCGAGGCGGGCATGACCGTGGATAGCTCGGCGTAGGCCAGGGCCGCGCAGGCGCAAACCAGGCCGGCAAGGGCGAAGCTGATCAGAACCGCCGGCCCCGCCAGACCGGCGCCGACGCCGATCAGGGTCAGGATGCCGGTGCCGACGATGGCGCCGACGCCCAGCGCCATCAGGTGCGGCCAACTCAGCGTCTTCTTCAGCGCAGGGCCTGTGTGCGGGGCTAGCATCGCATCGATCGACCGCCGACGGTTCCAGAACGCCATATGTAGATTTCCCCAAGGCCGCGTCTGTCGGCGGCTGATTCCGACCGCGACCTTAGCGCGCGTCACAAACTTTATAAAATGCCGCGATCAGCCCTTGCGCCCCCCCGGCATCCTGAGTAATAGGACGGCCCTTCGGGCAACCCAACGGGTCGCAGCGAAGGACCGGCGCCACACCAAGGGCGCAGACGACGGTACGGGTGATTAGCTCAGTTGGTAGAGCAGCTGACTCTTAATCAGCGGGTCCACAGTTCGAACCTGTGATCACCCACCATCGTCTTCTCAAGCACATGACAGATACTCAGCCCTTCGGGGCCGATGATCGCGTGCGTGGTCAGGTGACCTGACGCTTCTCCAGTTTTCGAGCCAGGGTGCGGCGGTGCATGCCCAGGCGGCGGGCGGTCTCGGAGATGTTGAAGTCGGTCTCGGCCAGCACCTCGTGAATCCGCTCCCACTCCAGCGTCTTGATCGAGGTCGGGCGGGCGCTCAGGGCCGCGTCGGGATCGCCGTCCTGCCGGGCGAAGGCGGCCTCGATCTCGTCCGTGCCGGCGGGCTTGGCCAGATAGTGCCGAGCGCCCAGCTTGATGGCCTCGACCGCCGTGGCGATGCTGGCGAAACCGGTCAGGACGACGATGTTCAGTTCGGGGTCGAAGGCGTGGAGCGTCTGCACGCAAGTCAGACCCGACGCAGCCCCCAGCTTCAGGTCCACCACGGCGTATTGCGGATGATGGATGGCCAGCAGATCGACCAGTTGTTCGTGGCTGCGCGCCGACACCACAGCATAGCCGCGCCGTTCGAACGACCGGCGCAGGGTCTTGGCGAAGGCCTCGTCGTCCTCGACGATCAGCAACTGTCGGAGCGCGTCGGTCATATCGGTCCTTTTGGAGCCAAGGCCTCCAGAGGCAAGGTCAGGCGGACGCAGGCGCCGCCGCCGCGTCGGTTGGTCGCGACGACCGTTCCGCCCATCTTGCGCAGCACATTGACCAGCAGGAACAGGCCCAGCCCCGCCCCCGCTCGGCCCTTGGTGGACTGATAGGGCTGTCCGACCCGTTCAAGGATCTCCGGCGCGAAGCCCGGCCCGTCGTCGTTGAAGGCGACCGACAGCAGGTCCTCGTCCAGCGCCGCCTCGACCGCAAGGTGTGCGGCCCCGGCTTCATGGGCGTTGTCCAGCAGGGCGCTGAAGACCTGCTTCAGGGCCGGGTCGGCGATGATGCGGGGATCACGCGGCGACGGGCCGGTCAGCGACACCGCCATGGCCTCGCCCGACTTGTCGCCCCAGTCGGCGACGATCTCGGACAGGAAGCCGCCCAAGGTGGTAATGGTCGGCGCCTCGCCCCTCGCCTCGCCCGCCGACATCAGGATGCCGGTGACTATGGTCTTGCAGCGTTCGACTTCGGCCTGCATCTCGATGATGTCGGCGGTCAGATCGGCGTCTCTGGTCAGGTCCGGCATCCGCTTCCAGTCGCTGAGGATGACCGACAGCGAGGCCAGCGGCGTGCCCAGTTCGTGCGCGGCGCCCGAGGCCAGCAGACCCATGCGGACGATGTGATCCTGTTCCGCCGCCTGCTGCCGGGCGTCGGCCAGATAGGCGTCGCGCGCCCGCACGTTCTGGGTCGTTCGCGTGACGAAGGCGACCAGCAGCACGGCGATCAGGATGAAGTTGACCAGGGCGCCGGCCTGGATCAGCCCCAACCGCGCGTCGGCGCCCGGCGGCAACAACAGCGGCTGGTGCCAGAGCGCCAGCAGACCCAGACAGGCGCTGGTCACCAGCACAAAGCCCCAGGCGTAGGGCGGCCGCAGCAAGACCGCCGCCAACACGATCTGCATCAGATAGAGGGCTGCGAACGGGTTGCTCGCCCCTCCGCTGAAGAAGAGCAGCCAGGTCAGGGCGGCCACATCAACGAACAGGGCCAGCAGCAGTTCGGGATCGGTCACGCTCTGACGGCGCAGGGTGACCGGGGCGCTGGCCAGGTTCATCAGCGCCAGGGCGGTCGGGGCCAGCAGCAGCATCCCCAGCGGCAGAGGGATCTTCAGCCCCCAGTGGACCACCGCGATGGTCACGACCTGACCGATCACCGCCAGCCAGCGCAACTGGATCAGCAGCAGCATGTTGCGCCGCCCGGCCGCGCCCGGCGACACCGCAGCTTCGGCCCGGTCGTCCAGACCCAACAGGCTGCGCGCGACGCGGATCACGCTCATCGCGCCGCCCTCCGTCGCTGTTCCTCGCGCCAGAACAGGACGAAGCCCGCCGCCGCCATCAGGGCCAGACCGAACCAGGTCAGGGCGTAGATCAGGTGGCTGTTGGCGAAGCGCACCACCGTCAGCCCGCCTCGCGGCCAGCCGCCCGGATTGGGCGTGGCGTCGGCGTCGATGAAGTAGGGTGTAACCGGCCCCGGCAATCCCTTCGCCTTGGCAATGGCCGCCACGTCGCGCGAGAACCAGCGGTCGCCCGCCGGATCGTTGGCGCGCAGGAAGCCGCCGTCCGGCTCGGTCAGGCGCAGCAGGCCGACGACCGTCGCCTCGCCCTCGACCTGACCGCTTGCGCGATCCGTCGGCGCTTGGCGTTCCGGCGGGACGAAGCCCCGGTTGATCAGGACGGTGAAGCCGCGATCCGTCTTCAGCGGGGTCAGCACCCAGTACCCAGGGCCGAGGTCCGTCACCGCCTTCACCAAAGCCTCGCGCTGATGATCGAAACGGCCGCTGACGACGACCCTGCGATACTGATCCGCCTGACGCGTGATGATCTGGTCCGGCAGCGGCGCGGCGACGGGCGCGGCGTGGATGCGGGCGTCGACCAGCCGGATCAGCTCCTGCTTCCAGGCCAGCCGCTGCACCTGCCAGACGCCCAGCGCCGAGAAGCCCGCGAACAGGACAGCGAACATCACCGCGCCGAGGATCAACGCGGTCATCGAACGCGGCGGCCGTGCAGGTCGCGACGACGGTTCTATGGCTTTGTCCCCCCTGCGGCTCGGCGCGGCTCAGCCCATGGTGCTCATGTCGTGATTGGGCATCATATTGGTGTTCAGGTGGTACATGACCCACACCGAACCGGCCACGGCGATCACCACGATGACGAGGGTGAACATCAGCGCCAGCATGTTCCATCCGCCCTCGGACTTATGGTTCATGTGCAGGAAGAAGATCATGTGCACCACGATCTGGATCACGGCGAAGGCGGTGATGATCAGACCGGTCGCCATAGGCGCCAGCGCTCCGGTCATGACCAGCCAGAACGGGATCGCCGTCAGCACGACCGACAGCAGGAAACCGATCATGTAGGTCTTGAACGAGCCGTGATCGTGATCCTCGGTGTCGTGATGATCGACGACATGGTCGTTGTGAGCCTCGGCGGTCATCGCAGCATCCCGAACAGATAGACGAAGGTGAAGACGCCGATCCAGATGACGTCCAGGAAGTGCCAGAACAGGCTGAGGCACATCAGCCGGCGCCGGTTGGCCGGGATCAGCCCCTTGCGCGCCACCTGCATCATCAGCGTCACCAACCAGATGATGCCGAAGGTGACGTGCAGGCCGTGGGTGCCGACCAGAACGAAGAAGGCTGACAGGAAGCCGCTGCGCTGGGGCGTGGCGCCCAGATGGATCATGTGGGCGAACTCATAGAGCTCGATTCCCAGGAAGCAGAGGCCGAAGACGCCCGTGATCGCCAGCCAGGTCTGCATCTGGGCCGTGCGGTTCTTCACCATGGCCAGCATGGCGAAGCCATAGGTGATCGACGACAGCAGCAGCATGGACGTGTTCAGCGCCACCAGCGGCAGGTCGAACAGATCCTTGGGCGCGGGGCCGGCCGCATAGTTGGCGCCGATGACGCCATAGACGGCGAACAGCATGGCGAAGATCAGGCTGTCGCTCATCAGGTACAGCCAGAACCCCAGCATGGTGCTGTGGCCTTCCGCGAGGTGCGGGTCCTCGACCGGGTGGTGGTAGATCGGCCGCCCGGACGCGTCGATATAGTCAGGGTGCAGGGAAGCTACGTGGCTCATCGGATCACCCCCTGCGAAACCGCTGCGGCCGCCAGGGCCTCGTTGTGCGCGTCCTCGGTCGCCTGAACCATCTCGGCCGGGATGTAGTAGTCGCGCTTGTAGTTGAAGGTGTGGAAGATGGCGTAGGCGATGAGGGCGAAGAAGCCCAGCGCCGCCAGCCACCACATGTGCCAGATCAGGGCGAAGCCCATGACCGTCGACAGGCCGGCCAGGATGACCCCCGCCCCCGTGTTCTTGGGCATGTGAATGGGTTTGAAGCCCTCGAGCGGGCGCTCATAGCCGCGCGCCTTCATGTCCCACCAGGCGTCGCTGTCGTGGATGATCGGCGTCCGGGCGAAGTTGTAGTCTGGCGGCGGCGAAGACGTCGACCACTCCAGGGTGCGGCCGTGCCAGGGGTCGCCCGTCTCGTCGCGCAGCTTGTCGCGATTGATGATGCTGACGGCGAACTGGATCAGCATGGCCAGGATGCCGACGGCGATGATGCCCACGCCGATCGCCGCGATGACGAACCAGATCTGGTAGGACGGATCATCGAAGACCCGCATTCGCCGCGTCACGCCCATGAAGCCCAGGACATAGAGCGGAGCGAAGGCGACCCAGAAGCCGATCACCCAGCACCAAAAGCTGACCAGGCCCCACTTCTTCTCCAGCCGGAAGCCGAAGGCCTTGGGCCACCAGAAGTTGATGGCGGCGAACAGGCCGAACAACACGCCGCCGATGATGACGTTGTGGAAGTGAGCGATCAGGAACAGGCTGTTGTGCAGGACGAAGTCGGCCGGCGGCACCGCCAGCATCACCCCCGTCATGCCGCCGATCACGAAGGTCAGCATGAAGGCGACCGTCCACATCATCGGCAGCTCGAAGCGGATGCGGCCGCGGTACATGGTGAACAGCCAGTTGAACAGCTTGGCCCCTGTCGGGATCGAGATGATCATCGTCGTGATCCCGAAGAAGGAGTTCACGCTGGCGCCCGAGCCCATGGTGAAGAAGTGGTGCAGCCACACCAGGTAGGACAGGATGGTGATCATCACCGTCGCATAGACCATGGAGGTGTAGCCGAAGAGCTTCTTGCCCGAGAAGGTCGAGGTGACTTCCGAGAACACGCCGAACAGCGGCAGGATCAGGATGTAGACTTCCGGGTGGCCCCAGATCCAGATCAGGTTCACGTACATCATCGGATTGCCGCCGAAGTCGTTCGTGAAGAAGTTGGTGCCGAGATAACGGTCTGCAGTCAGCAGGGCCAGAACGGCCGTCAGCACCGGGAAGGACGCCACGATCAGGACGTTGGCGCACAGCGAGGTCCAGGTGAAGACGGGCATCTTCATCAGGCCCATGCCCGGCGCGCGCATCTTCACGATGGTCGCGATCAGGTTGATGCCGGACAGGGTGGTCCCTACCCCCGCGATCTGCAGCGCCCATATGTAATAGTCCACGCCGACGCTGGGACTGTATCCGATGCCGGACAGCGGCGGATAGGCCAGCCATCCGGTGCGCGCGAACTCGCCGATGAACAGCGAGGCCATGACCAGTACAGCGCCCGCCGTCGTCATCCAGAAGCTGAAATTGTTCAGGAAGGGGAAGGAGACGTCCCGCGCCCCGATCTGCAGCGGCACGATGTAGTTCATCAGGCCGGTGATCATCGGCATGGCCACAAAGAAGATCATGATCACGCCGTGGGCGGTGAAGATCTGATCATAGTGGTGGGCGTTCAGATAGCCCTCGGACCCGCCGAAAGCCATGGCCTGCTGGAGCCGCATCATGATGGCGTCGGCGAAGCCGCGCAGCAGCATCACCGTGCCCAGGATCATGTACATGATCCCGATCTTCTTATGGTCCACCGTCGTGAACCACTCGGTCCACAGATAGCCCCACAGCTTGTAGCGGGTGATCAGGCCCAGCATGGCCAGCCCGCCCAGCACGACGACAGCGAAGGTGGCGACCAGAATGGGTTCATGAAGCGGCAGGGCGTTCCAGTCCAGCCGGCCGAAGATCAGGGATGCGATATGGTCTATGGACATGTCGGTCAGGCGCTCAGGATTGCGACGCGGGCGTTGCGTCGGCGACGGTCGGCGCAGGGGTCAAGGAGGGACGGGCGGCTTCTGCGATTTCGGTCAGGGCGGACTGGCCGGGGCGCGGCAGGCCCGCGCCCAGCATCTGGGCGGCCGAGGTCGATCGGGTCATCTGCACAGCCAGTTCCTGACGGCGGCGGGCGGCGTCGACGGCGGCCTTCTCGGCCTCCAGCGGAGTGCAGATCGCCATGACGTAGGACTCGCCTGAGCCGAAGGCGGCGTCGCCGCGTCGGGCGTATTTGTCGTAAGCCAGCGGCAGGGTGGCGTGGACGGCGGTCAAGCCCAGGCCGCCCTTCTTGTCGATGGCCATCATCTCGCCCATGCACATCTTGCCCGGCTCGACGCACATGTTCAGCACGGCGTCGAAGAGGCCCTGATCGACCGAACCGTAATGGAGGACGGGGACCTTCTCGCTGGGCTTTTCAAGCTCCAGATAGGTCTCGCGGTCCAACCCCTGACCGGCGGCGCGCACGCCCGCGACCCACTGGTCGAAGCCGGCCTGATCCAGCCCGTGGAAGGCGAAGCGCATGTTGGAGAAGCCGTCGCCGGAATAGTTGGCCGAGAAGCCGACATAGTCGCCTGGGCGGTTGATGACGGCGTGCAGCTTCGTCTCCATCCCCGGCATGGCGTAGATCTGGCCGGCCAGGGCGGGAATGTAGAAGGAGTTCATCACCGCCGACGAAGTGATGTGGAAACGGATCGGCCGGTCCACCGGCGCGGCCATCTCATTGACCGTGGCGATGCCGTACTCCGGGTAGATGAACAGCCATTTCCAGTCGAGGGCGACGACGTTGACCTGCAGCGGCTCGACCTCGGCGACCACGGCCTGTCCCTTGTTCAGCCGGTCCAGCGGCCGATAGGGGTCCAGCAGGTGGGTGCCCGACCAGGTGACGGCTCCCAGGCAGATGATGATCAGCAGCGGCACGGCCCAGATCACCAACTCCAGATGGGTCGAGTGGTCCCAGTCCGGCTCGTAGCGAGTCTCCTTATTGGAGACGCGATATTTCCAGGCGAAGAAGACGGTCAGCGCCATCACCGGAAGGATGATGATCAACATCAGCGCCACCGACACCAGCAGCAGATCGCGCTGCTGCGCGGCGATATCCCCGGCGGGCGAAAGCACCACGGCTTCACAGCCCGGCAACAGGGCCAATAGGGGCAACAGCAAGAGAGGTCGCAGGCGGCGCACGTCGGTTCCAGTCGAAGAAGATGGCTCTGGCACGGTCATCGTGCTTGGCCCGTAGCGCCGCAGGCCCAAACCCGACATTGGACAATCCGTCCTATCCCGTCCGCAGACGTTAGGGAGCAAATCACGGCTTTCGCCATTCTTACCGTGTGGGCGCGCGTGTCGCGCTCGGGTCCAGGGAACGTCATCGGTCATGAACGCCACCAGCGGCGCGCCTTCTTCAGAGTCCCTCGAGCGGGACGCCAGCCAGATCAACGCGCGAAACGGCAAAATCGACGCCGGAGAAATCGCTATCGGGGTGATCATCGGTCGCACCTCGGAATTCTTCGACTTCTTCGTCTATGCGATCGCCTCGGTCGTAGTGTTTCCGCAGTTGGTCTTCCCCTATGCGGGACCGCTGGGCGGAACGTTGCTGTCGTTCGCGGTGTTCGCCGTGGCCTTCATCGCCCGCCCCTTCGGCACGGCCCTGTTCATCGCCATCGACCGGCGCTTCGGACGGGGGACCAAGCTGACCATCGCCCTGGTCCTGATGGGCCTGTCCACGGTCTGCCTCGGCTTCCTGCCCAGCTATGCGCAGGTCGGCCACTGGGCGGCGGTCGTCCTGATCGTGCTGCGCATCGGCCAGGGCGTGGCCCTGGGCGGCGCCTGGGACGGCATGGCGTCGCTGCTCGCTGTCAGCGCCCCGGCAAACCGCCGCGGCTGGTACGCGATGGTACCCCAACTCGGCGCGCCCTTCGGCCTGATCGTGGCCAGCGCCCTGTTCGTCTATTTCATCAGCAAGCTGTCGGCGGCCGATTTTCTGGACTGGGGCTGGCGCTATCCCTTCTTCGTCGCCTTCGCCATCAACGTCGTGGCCCTGTTCGCCCGCCTGCGCATCGTGGTCACGCCCGCCTTCCAGGCCGCCTTCGAGACTCTGGAACTGCACCCCACCCCCGTGACCAAGGCCGTGCGCGAAGAAGGGTCCAGCATCGTCATCGGCGCCTTCGCTCCCCTGGCCAGCTTCGCCATGTTCCACATGGTGACCGTCTTCCCCCTGTCCTGGGTCTTCCTGTTCACGCGCGAGGCGCCCAACCGCTTCCTGATCATCGAACTGATCGGCGCCGTGTTCGGCCTGGCCGCCATCATGGCCTCGGGCTGGCTGGCCGACCGCTACGGCCGGCGCGCCGTGCTGGCCGTCACGGCGGCGGGCATTGCGGCCTTCAGCGGCTTCGCGCCGCAACTTCTGGACGGCGGCGCGGCGGGCGAACTGGCCTATATGATCCTCGGCTTCGTGCTTCTGGGCCTGTCGTTCGGCCAAGCCTCGGGCGCCGTCGCCTCCAGCTTCAGCCTGACCAACCGCTACACCGCCTCGGCCCTGACCTCGGACCTCGCCTGGCTGTTCGGCGCCGGCTTCGCCCCCCTGGCGGCGCTCGCCCTGTCGAGCAAGTTCGGACTGGTTGCGGGCGGCGGCTACCTGCTGTCGGGCGCGATCTGCACCCTGCTGGCGCTGTGGCTGAACCGCGAGCTCGCCCAGGGGCGAGCCGGCGCCAAGACCTGAGCGCCTGACCAGACAGGCCCTACCCCATCTTATCGGGGGCGCGATCCGGATCGCGCCCCCTTTTTCATGCGTTCCAGCCCGCGAACGTCGCCGCGTATGGGCGTCCTCAGGTCGACAAGGTTAGCGACGGTTTACGATGCGGCTTAAGGCCCGGCTAAGCCTGTCTGATCGCCTGAAGTTAAGAGCCGACAAGTATCGTCCTGTTGAAATCAAGGGTGATGAGGACGTCATGACCAAGCTGAAGTCGGCAAAACGCCGTACGTTTCTGGCGATCGCCGCCGGCCTGACCGCCCTCCTCGCGCCGCAAGTCGCGGCCGCGGGCCCGACGGGGGGACAGTCTTATCAACTGCGCGCCACCGTTCCAGTCGCCTGCTGGGTTCGACCAACCGGAACGGTCCTGGCCGTGACCGGCCGCATGGGCTCGGTCGTCGAGGCCTGCAACAGCCCCGGCGGCTTCACCGTCTCGGCCCAGTACCGCCCCCTGTCAGGTACGGAAAAGGCCAAGATCATCTATGGCGACCGCTCCATGAGCCTGGCCAAAAGCGGCCTGCTGGAACTGCGCCGCTCCAACATGGCGACCATCCGCACCGTCGACTATCGTTTCGAGGAAGTTGAACTGGAACAGCCCCTGATCCTGGCGCTGACGATCCAGCCTATCTAGGGAGATCGCAGTCCGAATACTGAAACGCCCCGCAGGATCTGCGGGGCGTTTTGGCATCCAACGATCCGACGCCAGGTCAGATCGCGGCGACCGTGAAGGTCAGAGTGTCGCTGTAATCGCCGGCCCGCTTGCCCGCGACGTCGCCGATCCGCACGCTAAGCGGATAGTCGTCCCTGCGCGCGGTCTGGGACACGACATTGATGGTGTCCGTGCGCTGGAGGTTCATGTCCTGGGTCCCGACCTTCAGGTTGTAGTCGACGTACCAGGCCGTGGCGCCCTGGCGCAGTCGGCCGCGATTGGCCGAGGTGACGGAGACACGATAGCCGCCTGTGCTGTGCACATATAGCGTGGTGTTCAGCGGCTGCGGCCCCTCGGTCAGTTCACCCAGGTCGATGACCGCCGTGCCGTGCGGACGAGAAAACTCGCCCTTCAGGCCGATCGCGGCGGCGGCGGCGAGGTCCAGCGCCAGGGTGACCGGACGCATGGCGTGGACGTTCGTATTGGCCTGCTCAAGCGACAGATAGACGACCTGCGTGTACAGCCCCTGGGCGACGCCCGCGTCAGGGAAGGCGGCGAAAGTCAAACGCGCGAGCTTCTGCTCGTCCTGCTTGATCGAGACGCTGGTGCCGGCTCGACGCGCGCTCTCGCCGGTGCGCGGCGTGATGTCGACGCTGCCGAAATCGACATCGACAAGCGCGTAACGAACGCGGGTCACATTGCCGGGACTGGCCAGACCGAAAGCCTCACCCTGCAGCGACGCCAGGATATTGCCGTTGCAGGGGCTTCCGCCCCGGTTCACCAGCATCACGTCGAATTGGCGCTGGGCGACTTCGTCTTCCAGCGGATTGTAGCGGATCGTCCATTGCTCCAACGCAGGTTGGATCGACAGTTCGCACTTGGCCTGAGCGGAGGCCTCAGCCGGGATCAACGCCAGAAGACCGAACGCAGCTGCGGCGGCGAAGGATTTCGAGAGGGTGGAGACCATGATCGTCTTCCTTCCGTTCATTGGTCGGTGATGTCGACCGGCACGGCGACAGTCTTGAGGTCCAGCAGGCCTTCGTTGTCGGCTGGAACCGTGAACTCGAACCCGGCGGCGGGCGAAGTGAAGAGCTCGACCCGATAGGTCTTGCCCGGAATCAGCTTCTGGATGGCGAACCGCCCCACCGAGTTGGTGAAGAACAGCTCCGGCTCGGCCGTCGGATCGTCGACCAGACGGACGCGACCGGAGATCAACGCGGCAGGCTTGCCGGCGTTGCCGACCATCCGCCCCAGGGCCGACACGAAGGCGTCGCTGCCGACCTGGATAGCGTAACCGCTCTTGTAGGCCGGCCGCACGCGCCGCACGCCCTCGCCGATGTCGTAGCCCGGCGGCACGCCCAGGACGTCATAGCGCACGGACTGATCGACATAGGACGTCAGGGTGTTGGACACCGCCGGCCCGAGGGCGCCGCTGCGCGAGGTGTAATTCCCGCGTTCGAACGATTCCCCGACGATCACCGGCCTGTCCGCCAGCGACTGGTGCGGATACAGGATGGCGAAGCTGTCATAGATATTGCGGCCGATGGCGACCTTGCCGCCCGCCGTGGCGATCGACGAGCCGACGCGCAGCGAGGTCACCTGCTCGTCGGTAATGCTGCTGAAGCTCCGGCCGAAGGTCGTGTGCGTCAGGCTGGCGTCGAAGCGGTTGGCGATATAGTCGACCTGCCCGCTCAAGGTGCCGGGGCCGTCGTCGTAGGTCGAAGCGACCGAGTAACCGAACGATCCGACGCGGTTCTCCGTCGATTGCTGGAACCGCATGCTGCCGCTGTTGCGGGCCGTGCTGTAGCGCGCCTCGCCGCGACGATCATAGCGCGGCTGCCACACCAGGGCGACGGTCACGCCGGCGCCGTTGGCGCTGCGCGTGCCGAAGTTGTTGCCGAAGTCGACCCATTCAGCGCCGACCTGAATGCTCCATTGCGGAGTGAAGCGATAGGAGTTGATGACGTTGAGGATATAGGAATCGCGCGCCGCCCCCCGGCTCATGCGATAGGAGGCGCTCAGCGACGTCGTCCAGTCCTCCGAGAACTGGTGGGAATAGGCGCCAGTGAAGGCCCAGGATGTCGGGTTCTCTCCAAACGCATTGCCGAGCGTGGCATAGTCTTTGGACGTGAAATCAGCCACGACCGTCCAGCTATCATATGTGCCGCCCAGATCGACGAAGTGATCGTAGCTGAGCGCAGAGGCATAGCCCGCGCCCGCATCTCCGTTGCTGACCGAGGCGTCCAGTTGCAGGCGAGCGCCGTTTTTCAGGATGAACTGAGTCTGACCGGTGACGTTCTGGACAGCTTCCGACGCCTGGAAGCCGACGCCGACGGCCGGCTTGTTCACGAAGGCCTTACGCCAAAAGCCGCTGAAGGCCATATCGCCGTCGGAATAATCCGGCGAACCAAACGTCCCTGAATTGGTGACGCCCAGATAGGCGCCGTATTCATAGTCGCCCGGCTCTAGCTGGATCGTATCCAGATAGGCGCTGTAGGCGACCGTCTCGCGACGGCCCGACTCGTTCTGGATCTCCAATTGGACATCGTTCGAGCCGGCGTCGAGCGGCAGGTTGGACAGGTCGTACTGGCCCGGATCCAGCTTGAACTCTCGCACGAAGACACCATTGCGCAGCACGCGAACAGTCGAGGTCTCCTGCAGCACCAGTTGGCGGCCGCCGGACAGGACATTGTTGCGGAAGCTGTCGAAACGCTGCTTCTGGCGCGTCACGCCGATGCCGCCCATTTCGACGAAACCCTGGCGACCGCGCGTTTCGACGCTCAGGTCGCCCAGATACCAACGGCGGTAGTCCTCCGGCTGATCGAAGACGAAGCGCGCATAGCGACGCTGAACCTCATACTCGCCCGAGAACTGGTCCTCGCGCCCCTGGACGTCAGCCTCGAACACAAGGCTCTTGTAGCGCACCGCGCCGTTGAGGAAGACGTTAGGCGACGTCACCTCGCCGGTCGACTGACGCCGCGACACGGCAAGATTGGTGTTCAGATAGGCGGTGAAATCCTCGGGCGCCTCGCCCGGCGTTTCTGGTTGTCCGCCCTGGAACAGGGACTCGACCGATCGCTTGGTCGGGTCGATGCGCAGCACCAGCACCGCCAGTTGGTCGGGATCGTAGTCCAGTGAAATTCCGGTGGCGTTGATCTCCTCCGGCGCGAAGGATTCCACGCCGGCCAACCGCGTCTTCAGTTCTTCCTGCGCCTCGGGCGTCAGCAAGGGGTCGATCAGCGCCCGGAACCCGGCGCTTTCAACGATGAAACGGTCGTCGCGCGTCAACAGCACCGGCATCTCGCCCAGTACACGACGATTGAAATTCAGCGGCACCGTCATGGCGATGTCGCGGTCGTAAGGATTGATGTTCGGGCGCGTCTGCGGCGCGGGTGACGCCGCCTGAACCGACGCAGCCTGGACCGGCGCTAGGGCTTCCGCCGCCTGGGCGACGGCCTGCGATGCAGCCTGCAACAGGCTCGCGGCCTGGGCGTGCGCCCAGCCGCCAGGCACGGCCATCACGGCCGTGGCCAGCGCGATCCTCGACGCCGCGCCCCGCAGCGCCTTCCCCCCCGTCGTCCTCATCGTGCGAACCGCACGCTCACCGGCTTGGCCGGGTCCAGTTCGACGCCGGTCGGCAGTTTGAACGTCCGCTTGCCGCCCAGGGGCGCCAGATAGCCGACGCCGACCAACTGCGAGATCTCGCTGCCGGCGTATTCGCGGCGGAAGGGCTCGCCCGTCTTGCCCGTGCCTTCCACAACCCAAGTTGCCCCGCTCATCAGGGCGTAGCGCTTGCCGGAGTTGCCGACCACGATTTCGACGCCCGGTTCGGCTGGCGGCGGCGCCACCGCTGCGCCGCCAGTCAGGCTGGGATCGATCTCGGCGCTCGGCGGCGTGACCATGGCCGGCGTCGCTGAAACGACCTCGACCTTGGGCTCGGCGCCGGGAGGAGCCACGACGATCAAGGCCTTCATCGTATAGAGAACCTGAACCGACACGACGCCGCCGCTGTCAGGAATGCTCGGATCGGTCGCGACCGGCAGTTGCTTCACCCACAGATAGTAGGCGTGCGAAGAAT
Organism: Brevundimonas sp. 01N35; assembly: GCF_056399785.1. Taxonomy (NCBI): domain Bacteria; kingdom Pseudomonadati; phylum Pseudomonadota; class Alphaproteobacteria; order Caulobacterales; family Caulobacteraceae; genus Brevundimonas; species Brevundimonas sp. 01N35. Next base: position 48,577 of record NZ_JBFTRZ010000009.1, on the reverse strand, counting down.
CGATGGTCGGCTCGCCGACCCATTGCACACGCACGACCTGACGGCCGCCCACCGGGACCAGGCCTTGCGGCGGGAAGACCAGGAAGTCCTCGTCCGCCGGGGTCTCGACGATATTGCCGTCCGCGTCGACCTCGATGCGGGTGATCATGGTTTCGAACGGGAGCGCCGCCGAGCCGATATTGCCGACCTCGATCCGGGCGGCCGATCCGGCGCCCGTCGTCGACAGTTCGGACACCATGGGCGAGACGCGCATGGCCCAGGCGGCGGACATGACCAGCAACCCGGCCGCTAGGCCGCCGACTACGGCGCCCAGCCGGCTGAAGCGCATGAAGCGAAAGCCAGATCGCAGCATCAATCGTTACTCCCCGAGGCCGTCCGCGGACCGCCGTCTCAAGAAAATTCTTGCGGACCGAAACCCGCCGTTACGGCGACACGCCGCGCGGCTGAAAGCCTAACGAGCAATGATCACCGAAACGAAAACGGGGAGGGCCAAGGCCCTCCCCGAAGTCGTCCATTTTCGGGCGGCTTAGAGGCCGGTCGAGATCAGGACGCTGAACGAACCTTCATAGGCGCCGGCCAGCAGAGCCTTGGCGGGCTGCGGCACCGTAACGAACATCGTCATGTTGGACTTCCAAGCGCCGTGCTGAGCCGAGGTGTTGGCCAGTTGGTTCGCCGCGACTTCAAGCGTCTGCGACGTGCCGGCGGCCGGAGCGCCGTTGCCGCTCGCCGTGTACAGGGCCTCCACCGAATAGGGCAGGTTGGCTTGGAAGACGCCGGTGTCATAGCCGGTGCCCGACGAGTTCACCATGCCGCCGATGTTCGACTTGGTGATCTGAACCTTGCTGGCGGTGTTGCAGCCGGCAAGGTTGGTGCTGATCGTGACGATAGCCGGGCCAGTCATGGTGAAGGCGGCGACCGGACCGGCGTCGTCCGTGGCGTGAATGCCGATCTGGCCGAAGTCGACGATCTTGCTGGCGCTGTCGCCCGAATAGTAGGCGCAGTCGGGGGTGACCGAGCCCTTCAGGGTGAAGGAGGCGCCGTCCGAGGTCGACGCCGTGCCGTTGTTGCTCATCGAAGCGCCGAACGCCTGCCAGGCAGCGTGGGGCGCGTTGACGTTGAAGCTGTTGCCGAGGTTGAAATCACCCGGCGTGGAGTTGGTGGTGACGCCGCCGACGGTCTTCTGACCGAAGTTGACGATGTCGGCCGAAGCGGCCGAGGCGGACAGGGCGGCGATAGCGACGCCGGCGAGGATCGAAGCGATTTTCATAGGAATTCTCCAAATGAGGTTCTGACGAAACTTGTCGACCGAGATGGAGACGCCCCCTCGATCTGCACAGAAGTTACCAAAATGTAAAAAGACAAGTCAATGCGTATAAACCGTTGTTAGGCATCTTTTATTTCACTCAACCCACAGGGGATAAACAAAACGCCCAATTAAAACGCAAAAGAAGACCATCACACTCATGATGGACTTCACGATACTCCTGAAACAGGCCGCTTTCGGCGCGCAGTTATGAGATTTTATACTAAACGCGAGGCGCCACGGTGATATTGAGAACTTCTGAATACTCACCCGCCAACAAACCCACCCCCTTGAGCTGATCGGTGCGGATCTGGATGCGGCCGCCGCCTTGGGCGATGCCCTCGCCGCTGCTGAGCGTCTTTTTAGCCACCAGGTCTTCACTGGCGAAGCTGCCGCCCAGCGTCGCCGCCTGGGGGCTGACGGTCGGGATAGCCACGTTCAGCGTGTAACCGAGAACGCCTGCGAACGGCCCCTCTCCGCCCGGCCTGACCGCGTGGGCCAGACCGCCACGCATCGACTGGAAGCTGATGTCGAAGGGGACGTTGCACGACAGGCCGAAGTCGGCCTCGACCTGCTGGCCGCCGGTCAGTTCGCCGAAGTCGATGTCGCCGCCGCCCGACAGACGGCAACTGGGGGTGATCTTGCCCTTCACGATGACGTCCAGACTGCCGACCAGGCCGCTGTCGATCATGGGCTCGGCCGACGCCGCCGAAGCGGCCGCCGCCAGCACCAGCGCCATCAGGCCGCCGACGCGCGCCATCGGACGCACAGCTGCGCGCTTCACTTCTGAAGTGGTCAGAAACCAGCCCACCATTCGCCCCCCAAGCCGCAATCTCGCAGCGCCCCCGCCACCAGGAGGGGGTTTGTTGGTCAGCGTTCCAAGAGATGTGCCATCCCGTTTTGGCACGCCCTTGCAGCAAGCACGGCGTCAGGCCCCCTGCGTGCAAGGGTTAATGAAACGTTAACGATCGCCGTTCTACGGGTGTCGTTAAGCTTTGGCAAGCAATTGCCCCATTTTGGGAAATTGTCGGTTTAGGGAAGAGGCGCCTCAGCTGGCCTTGGCGCGGCGTCGCCAGGCGGTCAGCAGGTGTTCGGTGTAGCCGTTGGGCTGCTCCAGGCCCTTGAACACCAGATCGCTGGCCGCGCGCCACGCCGGCCCGTCGAAGGCCGGGGCCAGCGTACGGTAGGCGGGATCGCCCGCGTTCTGGCGATCGACCACGACGGCCATCCGCTCCAGCGCCGCCCTCACCTCGCCCTCCGTCACCACGCCGTGGCGCAGCCAGTTGGCCAGGTGCTGGCTGGAGATACGCAGCGTGGCGCGGTCCTCCATCAGGCCGACGTCGTGGATGTCCGGCACCTTGGAGCAGCCGACGCCCTGATCGATCCAACGCACAACGTAGCCGAGGATGCCCTGGGCGTTGTTGTCCAGTTCCTGGCGGATATCGTCGGCGCTCGGCGTTCCCGTCGCAAACGGCGGGGTCAGCAGCGGCGTCAGTCCCGTGGCGGGACGCATCCTTATCTCGGCCTGCCGCGCCCAGACGTCGACCTCATGATAATGCAGCGCGTGCAGGGTCGCTGCCGTCGGCGACGGAACCCAGGCGGTCGAGGCCCCGGCGCGCGGATGACCCGCCTTGGTCGCCAGCATCTCGCCCATGCGGTCGGGCGCGGCCCACATCCCCTTGCCGATCTGGGCGCGGCCGGACAACCCCGCCTTCAGGCCGATATCGACGTTGCGGTCCTCATAGGCCTTGATCCAGCCGGTGTTGCGGACAGCCTCTTTCCTGACCACCGGCCCGCCCTCCATCACCGAATGGATCTCGTCGCCGGTGCGGTCCAGGAAGCCGGTGTTGATGAAGGCCACCCGCCCCTTGGCCGCCGCGATGCAGTTCATCAGGTTGACGCTGGTGCGCCGCTCCTCGTCCATGATGCCCATCTTCAGCGTCAACGGCGGCAGGCCGACCATGGCCTCGACCGCGTCGAACACGGCGTCAGCGAAGGCGACCTCCTCCGACCCGTGCATCTTGGGCCGCACGACGTAGATGGAGCCCGCCGGGCTGTTGCGCTGATCCGCCGGCCGCTTCAGGTCGTGCAGGCCGATCAAGCCGGTCATGGCGATATCCAGCAGGCTCTCGGGGACCTCGCGCCCCTCCCCGTCCAGCACCGCGTCGGTCGTCAAGTGCAGGCCGACGTTGCGCACCATCAGCAGGCTGCGCCCCTTCAGGGCGAAGGCCGTCCCGTCCGCCGCCGCATAGGCCCGGTCGCCGTTCATGCGCCGCTGCACCGTCTGGCCGTCCTTGACGAAGCCTGCCGACAGGTCGCCGCGCATCAGACCCAGCCAGTTGGCATAGACCAGCCGCTTGTCCTCGGCGTCCACCGCCGCGACGCTGTCCTCGGCGTCGGCGATGACCGACAGGGCCGCCTCGACCACGACATCCGCCACGCCCGCCGGATCGGTGCGGCCAATCGGATGGGCGCGGTCGATAACGATCTCCAGATGCAGGCCGTTGTGACGCAGCAGCACGCCCGAGGGCGCCGCAGCCTCGCCCGCATAGCCGACGAAGGCGGCCGCGCTGGACAGGCCAGTCTCGATCCCGCCGTCCAGCGTCACGACCAGCCGTCCATGCTCGACGCGATAACCCGTCGCCTGGGCATGCGAGCCGACCGCCAATGGCGCCGCCTGATCCAGCAAGGCGCGGGCGCGCGCGATGACCTTGCCACCGCGCTCAGAGTCATATGCGCCGCCCTTGGGCGCTTCACCCAAGGCATCCGTGCCGTAGAGGGCGTCGTACAGGCTGCCCCAGCGCGCGTTGGCGGCGTTCAGCAGATAGCGGGCGTTGGTCAGGGGCACGACCAGTTGCGGTCCGGTCAAGGTCGCGATCTCGGGATCGACATTGGCCGTCTCGGCGCGCGCGTCGGTCCGCTCGGGCTCGATGTAGCCGATCTCACGCAGGAAGGCCTGATAGGCGTCGGGGTCCGGCGGACCCGGATGGGCGCGGTGCCAGTCGTCCAGCCGTGCCTGCAGGTCGTCGCGCCGCGCCAGCAGCGCCCGGTTCGTCGGCGCATGGTCGGCCAGAAACCCCTCGAACCCGGCCCAGAAGGCCTCCGCCGTCACGCCCGTCCCCGGCGCCGCCTCGTCGCGCACGAAGGCGTCCAGTTCGGCGGCGACGTTCAGGCTTCCGTGGCGGACATAGATGGCGGACATGGCGGGTTCTCCTTGAGCCTCGACCCTAGCCGCGCGCCCGCGCCCTATCCACGACAAAGAAGGACGGCTATCTTTGCTGAAACAGCAATGATGAGACCGCGTCATGCTCGACGAGTACGAGATCTTCGTCCGCAGTCTGGAGGAAGGCAGCCTGTCCGCCGCCGCCCGGCGGCTGGACCTGTCGCCCGCCGTGGCCTCGCGGCGGCTGGCGCGGCTGGAGGACCGGCTGGGGGTGCGGCTGATCGAGCGCACCTCGCGCCAACTGGCCCCGACCGAGGCCGGGCGCATGGTCTATGATCGCGCGGTGCGCATCCTCGACGGCGTGGATGATCTGGAAAGCCTGGTGTCGCGCCGCACCACCCAGGCTCGCGGCATGCTGCGGGTCTCGGCCCCGACCTCGTTCGGGCGGCGGCGGCTTGCGCCGCTGCTGGCGCCCTTTCTCGACGCCCATCCCCGGCTGACGCTGGAGTTGAACCTGACCGACGCCTTCGTCGATCTGATGGCCGAGGACGTCGATGTCGCCGTCCGCATCGGCAGTTATGAAGGCGACAACCCGGCCATGCACCGGCTGGCCCCGAACCGGCGGGTCCTGTGCGCGACGCCCGCCTATCTGGCCGAACACGGCGCGCCTCGGACGCTGGACGATCTGCGCGCCCACGCCCAACTGGCGGCCGAGAACCAGTCCGCCTGGCGGCTGGAAGGCCCCGACGGCCCCGTCGTCTTCCGCGCCCGCAGTCGGGTGCGGACCAACTCCAGTGAAGTCGCGCGTGAACTGGTCCTGGCCGGGGCCGGCATCGCCCTGCGCTCGACCTGGGACGTGGGCGAAGAGTTGCGCGACGGGCGGTTGAGCCGGGTGCTGCCGCAATATGCCGGGGCGTCGGACGTGGCCGTCTTCGCCCTGACCGCCGGGCGGGCGCGGGCCGAAAACCGGGTGCGGGCCTTTATCGAATTTCTGGCGGGCCTGTACGGCGATGTGCCAGAATGGGACAAATAACATCTTTCCTCCCCATGCCATGGGGAGGTGGCGCGTCGCGATAGCAACGCGACGGAGGGGGCGACTCGACGACCGACGTTTGCGTCGCCCCCTCCACCGCTACGCGGTCCCCCTCCCCACAAAGTGGGGAGGAAAGAGACTTACTGCGCCACCGCCGTCTTCGGCTTCAGATACCGATCCAGCCAGGTGACCATCTCCCACTGCGTATGCCCGACCGACTCCCGCGCGCGGTAGCCGTGGGCTTCCAGCGGCAAGACGACATAGCGCACCGTCGCGCCATTGCCCTTCAGCGCCGCATAGAAGCGCTCGGACTGCACCGGGAAGGTGCCGGAGTTGTCGTCGGCGCCGCCGTGGATCAGCAGGATCGGCTCATTGACCTTGTTGGCGTAGGTGAAGGGCGACATCTCGTTATAGGTCTCGGTCGCCTCCCAGTAGTTCCGCTGCTCGGCCTGGAAGCCGAACGGCGTCAGGGTGCGGTTATAGGCGCCTGAACGCGCGATGCCGGTCTTGAACAGGTCGGTGTGGGCCAGCAGGTTGGCCGTCATGAAGGCGCCGTAGGAGTGCCCGCCCACGGCGATCCGGTCGCGGTCGGCGACGCCCAGGGCCACCACCGCATCGACCGCCGCCTTGGCGCTGGCCGACAGTTGCTCGATATAGGTGTCGTTCGGCTCGGCCCCGTCCTTGCCGACGATGGGCATGGAGGGATTGTCCAGGACAGCATAGCCCTGGGTCAGCAGGAACAGGTGGCTGATGCCCGCCGGGCGCACGAAGCGGTTCTCGGTGTCGACCACCTGACCGGCCACGGCGGCGTCGGTGAACTCGGCCGGATAGGCCCACATCAGCAGCGGCAGCGGACCGTCGCGATCCTTGTCGTAACCGGCCGGCAGATAGAGGGTGCCCGACAGTTGGACGCCATCGTCGCGGGTATAGGTGATCAGTTCGCGCTTCACCTCGGCCAGTTGCGGGGCCGGATCGGGAAACTGGGTCAGTTGCGTCACGCCGCCGTCGAGGTCGCGCAGACGCAGGTTGGCCGGGTCGGTGCGGCTTTCGCGATAGGTGACCAGTTTACGGCCCGCGTCGTCCAGGATGCCGACGACGCTTTCGTATTCGCCCTGGGCCGAGCGCCAGAGACGCGCCGTCTCGCCGGTTTTCAAGTCCAGAGTGTCGAGGAAGGGATACTCGCCCTGACGCGTCGCGCCGTCGCCCTCGACGAAGACCTTTGTACCGTCGGCGGTGAAGCGGATGACCGAGCGGCCGCGCGCGTTCGGCTCGACGACGACCGAGCCCGGATCGTTGTAACGGTCCTGATAGTTGCGATCGACCAGAACGCGGCCTGCGCCGGGGTTGGACGGATCGACCAGGGTGCGGGTCTCGTGGCGGGTGTTGAACCAGCGGCTGTTGACGATGGCCGTGTCGTCGCGGCCCCAGTTCACGCCGGAATAGCGTTCCTTCAGGTCGATCAGGGTGCGCGGACGGTCGTTGAACGGCGCTTGCAGCATCAGGACACGGTCGCGGACCTCCGCGGCGTTGCGCGGATCGCCGCCGTCCTGAGCCTCGACCCAGACCAGGGTCGCGTCGGCGTCGGCGCGCCACTGGGCCGCGCGGGGGCCGGGGGCCACGGCGTCGAACGGCGTCGGCACGTTGTCGCGCAGCGGCAGGTCGGCGACGCGGTGCACTTCACGCCCGTTCAGGTCGGTGATGACGACGTCCGCCGGGAACAGGTTGGCCGGCACGACATAGGAATAGGGCTTCTTGACCCGCGTCTGCAGGACATAACGGCCGTCCGGCGACACCGAAGCGCCCAGAATGACGCCGGGCTGGCCCAGGGTGCGGGCGCGGCCGTTCAGCGGCACGACGGTCAGTTGGCTGGTGAAGTAGTGCTCGAACAGGGCCTCGTCGCCGGCGTCGGCCAGCAGGTCCTGATAGGTGCGCACCGGCGCCGCGCGACCGCCGGTCTCGGCCACGGTCGGGCCCGAGGGCGGGCGGGTCACGTCGGGCGCGGCGCGGCGGCCCGCGGGCACGGCCTGAACCAACAGACTCGAGGCGTCGGGCAGCCAGCTGAAGCCGGCGCCCGCTGCGGCGTTGACAGTCGGTCCCGTCAGGCGGCGCGCCTGGGCCGAGGCCACGTCGGCGGTCCACAGCTCAAGGCCGGTCGGCGTGTTCAGCAGGAAGGCCACGGCCTTGCCGTTCGGCGCCCAGCTGACGTTCGTCAGCCGCGCATTGGCGGGCAGACCCGCCACGACGCGGGCCGCGCCGCCATCGACCGCCTGGAAGCTGAGACCGGTCAGCCAGGTGACGCGGCTGTTGGCCGGGCCGTTGTTCTGCGGATTGATGCGGTAGCCGGCCAGGCGCAGCATGGGCTCCGCCAGTTCGGCGATGGTCGGCAGGTTCGACCGGTCTTGCAGCAGCAGGGTGCGGCGGTCCGGGCTGACGCTGGCCGTGGGATTGGGCTTGGAGTCCAGGATCTGGGCGATCGGCTGCGGCGGCTGATGATAGGTGGTGGACGCGGCGGGCGCCTGGGCGGCGGCCGGCATGGCCAGGGCGGGCACGGCGGCCAGAAGGACCAGGACAGGCAGGGCCTGCTTCAACAGTTGACGACGCATTAACGCTTCCCCCCAAAGGATATGGACGCCCCAAACTTTCAGAGCGCCTTGGTCTAGGGGTCAGCTTGCCCAGGGGTCAACCCGAAAGGCTTTGCTGGAGCTCTTCGACCGGAATGCGGGCGCTTGCTCCCTGCCCTCGCCCGCTTTATGGACGGATAAGACCGCAATATTCATCAGACGGTGAAAAAGGGAGAGTGATGCGCAAGATCTACGCTGACGTGACGTCCGCGCTGGAGGGCCTGACCTTTGACGGGATGACCGTCATGTCCGGCGGTTTCGGCCTGTGCGGCATTCCCGAAAACCTGATCGCCGGGCTCAAGGCCTCGGGCGTGAAGGGGCTGACCGTCATCTCCAACAACGCAGGCGTGGACGGCTTCGGCCTGGGCCAGCTGCTGGAGACCAAGCAGATCGCCAAGATGATCTCGTCCTACGTCGGCGAGAACAAGGAGTTCGAGCGGCAATACCTCGCCGGCGAACTGCAGCTCGAGTTCAACCCCCAGGGCACCCTGGCCGAGCGCATCCGCGCGGGCGGCGCCGGCATCCCCGCCTTCTTCACCGCCACCGGCGTCGGCACCCTGGTGGCCGAAGGCAAGGAAGTGCGCAACTTTGATGGCAGGGACTACGTCATGGAAACCGGCCTGATCGCCGACCTCGCCATCATCAAGGCGTGGAAGGCCGACGAACGCGGCAACCTCGTCTTCCGCAAGACAGCCCGCAACTTCAACCCGATGATGGCCACCGCCGGCAAGGTCACGGTCGTCGAGGTCGAGGAGATCGTCCCGACCGGCTCGCTGGACCCTGACCACATCCACACGCCGGGCGTCTATGTCGACCGCCTGATCCAGACCGTGTCCGAGAAGCGCATCGAACAGCGCACTGTCCGTCAGAAGGAGGCCTGAACCATGGCTCGCACACGCGAACAACTGGCCGAGCGCGCCGCCAAGGAGTTGCAGGACGGCTTCTACGTCAACCTGGGCATCGGCATCCCGACCCTGGTGGCCAACTACATCCCCGTCGGCATGGAAGTGACCCTGCAGTCCGAGAACGGCATGCTGGGCATGGGCCCCTTCCCCTATGAGGGCGAGGAAGACCCCGACCTGATCAACGCCGGCAAACAGACGATCACCGAGATCGCCGAGAGCGCCTATTTCAGCAGCGCCGACAGCTTCGCCATGATCCGCGGCGGCCACATCAACCTGTCGATCCTCGGAGCCATGGAAGTGGCCCAGAACGGCGACATCGCCAACTGGATGATCCCCGGCAAGCTGGTGAAGGGCATGGGCGGCGCCATGGACCTGGTCGCGGGCGTTAAGCGCGTGGTCGTGGTCATGGATCACGCCAACAAGCACGGCCAGTCCAAGGTGCTGAAATCCTGCACCCTGCCGCTGACGGGCACGGGCGTGGTCAGCCGCATCATCACCGATCTGGCCGTCTTTGACGTCAAGCCGGACGGTTCGGGTCTGGAACTGATCGAACTGGCCGAGGGCGTGACCCTGGACGAGGTCGCAGCCAAGACCGAGGCGACCTACACCGTCGCGCCGGGCCTGGGCTGAATCGCCCTCCCCGTCTGAAAACAGAAACCCCGGCGACCGCGAGGCCGCCGGGGTTTCTATTTCTCCCTTCTCCCTCAAGGAGAGAAGGGTTCTACTTCGTCGCCCGTCCCGCCTGTTGATCGGTCCAGACCACGATGCGGCGGTTAACCTCCGCGCTCGCCCGATCGAATGCCGCGACGATGGCCGACTGCCGGTTCTCGCCCGCGTTCTCGCTGACCGACATCCGCTCCTCGGCCACGACCGTCCGATCACCCGGTCGAACCAGACGCAGCAGCACCACGATATTGACCTCCGGCACGGCGCCCGGCGCGGCGTAATCCGCCTCGAACCGGCGCACGTCCACGCTCAGCAGCAGACCGTCGCGCGTCAGCTGGCCGGAACTCAGGACCGTGCAGGCCGCGCCGTCCGCGAAGGCGTTGCGCAGGGCTTCCTCGAACAGGGTCTCGGCCGGCGACACCCAGCGCGCGCCCTTGATATAGGCCGCCTCGGCCCCGGTCACGGCCAGCAGACGGTCGCCGCGGGCCGCCTCTGTGAAGTCCACCCGGCGCAGGCTGACGCTGACGTCAGGACAGGCGGACATCATCCCGGTCCCCGCGAACGCCGACGCGCCGCCGAAACGATAGAGCTGCACCGGCTCGGGCGACGCCAGCAGGGCGCAGCCGGAAAGGGCGACGGACGCCGAGGCGATCAGCAGCGCCCTAGTCATGAAGGACTGGGCCATAAAGGACTGGGTCATGAAGGATCGGATCATGGCTGCACCTCGATTTCCTTGGACGGCGCCTTGCTGATGAAGTCGCGCGGGCTTTCGCGCACGTTGTCGATCAGCGACTGCAGCGAGCGCGTCGCCTGATCCAGCTGACGGATGGTGTCGCTCAGTTGCGGCGCCGTCTGGGTTCCGAAGTCGCCCAGCGGCCCCTCCAGTCCCGAAGCCGAGCGGTTGATCGAGGCCATGGCGGTCTGGGCTTCCTGCGTCGCCTTGTTGATGTTGGCGATGGCCTGACGACCATCCGTCTCGACCAGTTGCCGCGCGGTAGCGCCCAGCTTCTGATACTCGCCGACGGCGGCGTTGGCCTTGGTCAGGGTTTCTTCCAACTGCTGGAACATGCCCTTGCGGGCCTCCAGTTGGACGGTCAGTTCCTCGACATTCTTGAGGCTGGTCGAGAAGGACCGGATGTTGTCGTCCGACATGACCCGGTTGATCCGGTTCAGGGCGTCCACCGTCTGGGCCAGCACCGTGCCCGAGCCGCTGAGCAGTTCCGCGATGGGGCTGGGCTGGCTCTGGATCACCGGGATGACGTTCTCGGGATACTGGGTTTTCAGCAGGGGGCTGTTCGGCTCGCCCGCCGTGATCTGGATGTAGTTCAGGCCGGTGATGCCCTGCGGCTCCAGTTGGGCCCGCGAGGTCGTGCGCACCGGCGTCGTGCCGTTCAGCCGGACGCGGGCGATAACCTGATCGCCCTTCTTCGGGTCCAGGTTCAACGCCGTGACCTCGCCGACGCGGATGCCGTTGAAATGCACCTCGCCGCCTTCCGACAGGCCGCGAACAGGGCCGGAGAAGACGATGTCATAGACGTCGTAGTCGTTGTTGAACTGCAGGCGAGCCAGCCAGATTGTGAACACGGCCAGCGCCAGCATCAGGGCCACGGTGGCGATGCCGACGGCGGCGTAGTGGGCGTCTCTTTCCATCTCTTCCCGCTCTCCTCAGGCGGCGCTCTTGTGGGCGGCGCGTCCGCGCGGCCCGAGGAAGTATTCCTTGATCCACGGATGTTCGGAACGCTCAAGCTCCTGAACCGTGGCCTTTTCAACGACGCGCTTGTCGGCCAGAACCGCCACCTCGTCACAGATGGCGTAGAGGCTGTCGAGGTCGTGAGTGATCATGAAGACGGTCAGGTCCAGGTCGTCCGACAGATCGTGGATCAGTTGATCGAAGGCCGCCGCGCCGATGGGGTCCAGCCCCGCTGTCGGTTCGTCCAGAAAAATCAGTTCGGGGTCCAGCGCCAGGGCGCGGGCCAGTCCGACGCGTTTGCGCATTCCTCCCGACAGCTCGGCCGGCTTCAGATAAAGCGCCTCGGGCTTCAGCCCGACCATGGCGATCTTCATCTCGGCCAGCTCGCGGATCACGTTGCGCGGCAGCTTGGTGTGCTCGACCAGGGGCGCGGCGACATTGTCCAGCACGCTCAGGGACGAGAACAAGGCCCCCTGCTGGAACAGCACCCCCGTGCGCCGTTCGACGTCGGCCGCCTCGGCCTTGGTCATGAGATCGCGGTCATAACCTAACAGCTTCACCGATCCGCCCTCGGGCTGTTTCAGGCCGATGATGGAGTTCAGCAGCACCGTCTTGCCGGTGCCCGAGCCGCCGACCACGCCGAGGACCTCCCCGCGCCGCACATCCAGATCGAGATCCTGATGGATCACCCGGTCGCCAAACTGGCTCAGCAGGCCGCGCACCTCGATGAGGTTTTCGCGCGCCGGCTTGTCCATCGGCGCGGTCACAGGTTGAGCTCCAGGAAGATCATGGCGAAGACGGCGTCGAGGAAGATGATGGCGAAGATGGCCTGCACCACCGCCGCCGTGACCCGCCGCCCCAGGCTCTCGACGTCGCCGGCCACCGACATCCCCTGGCGGCAGCCGATGGCGGCGATCACCACGGCGAAGACGGGCGCCTTGACCAGGCCGACCATCAGATGCGTGTCCATCGTCGGGTCTTCGGTGATGCGCTGGATGAAGAAGGCCGGGCCGTAGGCCAGTTCGTTCCAGGTCACCAGCATGCCGCCGAACAGACCCGCCACCATGCCGACGAAGGTCAGCAGCGGCAGCATGAGAAGCATGGCCGCCAGGCGGGGGATCACCAGGGCCTGGAACGGACTGACGCCCATCACCTGCATGGCGTCGACTTCCTGGTTCATCCGCATCGAGCCGATCTCGGCGGCGAAGGACGAGGCCGACCGACCCGCCAGAAGGACGGAGGTGATGACCACGGCGAACTCGCGCAACACCGAGACGGCGATCAGTTGGACCGTGAACACCCCCGCCCCGAACTGGGTCAGCATGTTGGCCCCCAGGAAGGCGATGACCGCGCCGATGAAGAAGTTGGTCACGGCGATGATGGGGATGGCGTCCAGCCCCGACCGCTCGGCCTGGCTGAACCAGGCGGGCCAGCGGATGGCGCCGGGATGTTTCAGCGCCGAGCCGACGGCCACGATCAGCCGCCCCAGGAAGGCCAGCGACAGCACCGCTTCGGCCCCGAAGTCGTAAACGCCCAGGCCGATCTTGGCGAAGGTGCGGGTGAAGGGGTGGGAGCGCCGGGGCGGCGCGATGGATTCGCGTTCCAGCTTCTCGACCATGGCGTAGATGCGGCCCGCCTCGGGCCGGTCGGCCCAGGCCGCCTCGGGAATAGGCCGCGTCGTCGCCTGGGCCACGGCCAGGGCGCCGGCGGTATCGAAGCGGCCGAGTTCCGTCAGATCCAGCGCGCCCACGGCCCTGCCGCCCAGTTCGGCGCCGAGACGGTCGCCCTGCCGGCCGATGCCTGTGGTGGACCAGTCGCCGGTCAGGCGCAGCGTCGCGGTGCCCTGTCCTTCGCCGTCCTGTATCTGGAACTGGGCCGCCCGACTCATCGCTCAGATCACCGCCACAGATGAAGGAAGGCGCATAGACATAGGCTCGCATCCTCCTTTAGCGCGAAATCCGGTCGCCGTCGGCATCGCCGATACAGCGAGGCTTAGACCCAGCCGCGCCGATCCTGTCAACGGGCGATGACTTTCTGTCGCCGAAGAGTCCGACGCTTGACCCTGCAACCTTCGCCCTCCCTGCCACGGCGGAGCTTCAACGCTGGCCGCGGCGTTTCGTTCAGCGAGGAGGCGCCCGGTCGATGATCAGGATCACCTCAGATAGTTGAGCAGCGACACCTGACGCAGCTGACTGATCACCTGGGCCGAGGCCTGGATGGCGATCTGGGCCATCTCCAGTTCCGTCACCGCCTCGGCCATATTGGCGTCGGTCTTGCCCGAGAGGATGGTGTCGATCGAGATTTTTCGCGTCTCCTGCGATTCGATCAGCGTATCGACCCGAGCCTGCATGGCCCCGTTGCGGGCCTGGATGTCGACGACCCCCTTGGCGGCCGTTTCGAAGCGCGTCATCTGCGCGGTCAGGAACGTCCGCTGGGCGTCGGTCAACTGCCCCGTCAGCGGCGTGGCCAGATGGAAGGCCTGGACGTCCCGGAACACGTCGAACAGCGCCTGGCCGATGTCGCTGGCCAGGAAACCCGTGTCCATGGTGACCGTCTCGTCCAGCCACGACGTCTGTTTCAGCTGATCGTTCTTGAAGGCGTCCGTGGTCGCCGGCAGGGCGGTCAGAGCGGTCAGGTCGGCGATATTGACAGGCCGCTGATCAACGGCGCCGCCCGAAAAGACATACTTGCCCTGGTGTTTCGTGTTCAGCCCGTCCTGGGCGATCTGAAACTGCGACTCCAGTTCGGTCATCAAACCATCCAGTCGCCCGGCGGCGATGGCGTTGGCGATGGCGAGACGCGCGGCGGTCGCGGCGTCGGCGACCCGGTCCAGCCCCAAGTCCTGCGTCGTCAATCGGTCCGCGACCGTCTTGGACGTGTCGATGAAACCCTGAATGCGCGTCTGGCTGGACTTCAGCGCGGTGATCGTCTCCGACTGCCGCCCGAAGCCGACCAGATCGGTGGCGTTCTTCTTGGTGTTGACCTTGTTCTGCGCTTCCTCGCCGCGCGACTGCGCCGCCATCAGTTGCAGCAGGGCCGACTGATAGTTTCCGAATGTCGCTACGCGGTTCATCGCATCATTCCGATCAGCGTGTCGTACATTTCCGACGCCGCCTGAATAAGGCGCGCCGAAGCGTTAAAGGCTTGCTGATAGGTGGTCATCAGCACCAGTTCCTCGTCCATGTTCACGCCCTCCACCGAGGTCCGCCGCGCGGCCGCCTCGGTAAACAGAGCCTGGGCGCCGGTCGCACGGTTCTTGGCGATGGTCGCCTTGCCGCCGATCTCGCCCGACAGTTCCGATGCATAACGCGACACCGACATCGAACCGCTGGCCGAGCCCCCGGCGGCCGAAAAGGCCGTCGCGTTCTGATCCGCGCTGGCCAGCAAGCGGGCGCCGCGCCCGTCGTTCTTGCTCAGAGCGGCCGTGCCGGCGGCCACGCCCAGATCCAGTCTGGCCAGCGCCAGCTTCAACGGGTCCTTGGCGATGTCGCCGCGCAAGGAGAAGCCGTCGGCCCGCGAGGCGCGCACCCCGCCGAGGCCGAACAGTTCGCTCATGGACACGCCCGAGGGAACCTGGGTCGTGCGGTCCTCAAGAACCGACATGGTCGGGGCCGGGTCGCCCCGGCCGGTGAAGATCACCTCGCCCGAAGCATTCATGCTGAACGTGCCCTGACGGCCGGCGCCGGTCACGGGGTCGTTCAACGCCGTCAGCAATTCGGCCACCGTGCCCGCGCCTGCCGGCACCGCCACGGCGATGTCTCGGATCTTCGTCCCGGAGGCGTCGTTGAACCGCAAGGTCAGGGTCTCGCCCGCCGTGAAACCGTGCAGCGAGCCCGGCGTCAGGCCCGTATCGTAGAGCGCCAGGCGATCCGTCGAGACCAGATCGTTCATGCCGAAATAGTGCGAGAACCCGCGTCCGGCCTTGGTGCTGGGCGCCGCGGCGTCGTCGGCGATGGCGACGCCGTTGGTTCCGCCCGCATTGATGCTCAACACCCCCCCGACAAAGCTGGCTGTCGCCCCGCCCAGTTGGCCGTTCAGCGTGGTCAGGAAGTTGGCGGGCGTGGTCGCCACGCCGTTGATCGTGATCATCCCGCCCGAGAAATCGATCGCCGCCGAGTTCTGGATCACGCCCTGAGCGTCGACGATAGCGATCGTGGTCTTGCCGGTGAAGCCCGCCAGCGCCGTCTCGAGCGACTGGCCGATATTGCGGCCGTTCAGGACGGTCGGGGCGGGGACCGAAGACGAGGCGTTGTGCGCCCGGTTCAGCTCGTCGGCCAGCCGCGTCATCAACTCGCCCAGACGATCGGCCGCCGCCGGCGCCTCGACGTCGCGCAACTCCATCAACCCCTTGATCTCGCCCGAGGTGATCCCCTCGGACAGGGCCTTCTTCTGACCGTTGGCCTCGGTGACCCAGACCTCGTTGAACGCGGTCTCGGACGAGACGGCTCCCGCGCGCCTGTAATCCAGCTTGGCCGCGCCCTGCCCAGCCAGAAGAATGCCGGCGCCGGTGCGGATCTCGATCCCGCCGACGGATCGGGTGGTGATGCGCACGTCCATTAGTCCGGACAGTTCATTGACCAGCGAGGCCTGGGCCGTCTCGGCACCGGTGGAGTCGGCGCCGACCGCGGCGGCCTTGGCGATCTCGACGTTCAGCTTCTCGATCTGCTCCAGCAGGCCGTTGGCCCGTTCGACGGCGCTCTGGATACGGCCGTCCGCGTCCTCGCGCACGGCCTGGATCTGTTTGGCGATACGCCCGGCTTCGTTGAAAGCGGTCTGTGTCTTGTAGATGGCGTCCTGGCGCAGCGGGCCCGAAATGGCGTTTTCCGCAGAGTCGGCGAAGGCCGAAAAGATGCTGTCGATCTGCGAGAAGAAGCCGCTGTCCGCGCCCGGGTCGCCGAACAGCGACTGGATGCGATCGTACAATTCATAGCGCACGTTCTGGCGCCCGGCCTCGGCGCCGGCGCTCAGGCTGGCGGCCTGGAGGAAACGGTCGGTGGCTAGGCGGATGCGCGTGATCTCGACGCCCGCGCCGACGCCCTGGTTGGCGTAGGACTGCTGGTCGGCGATCTTGCGGATATAGCCCGGCGTGTTGACGTTCGAGACGTTGTCCGAAACCACCCGCAACTGCGTCTGGGCGGCGGTCATGCCCGACGTGGCGATGTTCATGATCGAGCTGAGCGACATCAGCCACGCCCTCCGCGCTGGGCCGCGCCCGGCAAGCCTTGCTGGCCTGCGCGCAAATCTTGCCCGGTTTTCCGGTTCAGCCTTCTGGCCAACCCTCTGATTTTATTAAACATCGACTTTCAGCCTCTGTACGTTCGTATTCACAGGGGCAAATCGCGGGCCATGCGGAACGGCGCCGGGTCCACCCGGCAAAAAGCGTAGCGGCGCGGCAAGAAGGGCCGACCGCAAGCCGCCCCGACAGTGACGAGACGCGCGGACAAAATCGTTTGTTTTCAGACCGTTGCAGTCAGCCTCCCAACTTGGCCCAAGGCTTGCGCAGCCCCTTGCCGAACACCTTGGGCGCAGCAGGCGCCGACCCCATTGAAAGCCGCCCTGCGCCCCATGTCAGCCCAAAGCGTCATGTCCGTCATCGCCCCCGCCGCCTCGACCGCGGCGGGCATCGGCGTGTCCGACGACACGGCGGCCGACGGCGCCCTGTTCGCCTCCCTGTTCGCCGCCCTGGTGGCGGATGCTTCCGCGACTCAGGGCGACGGGAGCTCCGACGCGGCGCCGACGGCTTCGGCCGAGGTTGCGCCCCTCGACAGCGAGGCTCCGACGGCTGACGCCGCCGCGCCAGGTTGGTTGCTGGCGCCCATCCCAGCCCCGATCATCCCGCCAATGACGGCCGAAGCGCTCGTCGCCGAAACGGCCAGCGCAGACTCCATAACTGGTGCGCCCGCCGCCCCGTGGCTCGAAGCCGCGCCGACAGCGCCCGCGATCGATGTCGAGGCATCGACGCAGCCGCCAATGACGTCCCCGACGCCGACAGCCGCCGCGCCGGACCAACCGCCGGTTTCCGCGCCCCTGGCCTCTTCGCCCCAGACCTCGGCGCCTGACGCGACCGCCCACAGCGCCGCGCTCGTGACGTCAGAGGTCGCGACGCCGGCCGAAACCTCGACGCCACAGCCGGATCAGGACGTTGGCCCGCCCGCCGCGCCCGCCGCCACCTCGACCGAACCGAAGGCAAGCCCCGCGCGCGGACTGGCGACGCCGACGCCCGCCCCGTCTACGGCCCTGGCGGCGGCGCTCACCGCCAATCGGCCCATGGCCGCCGTCCCGCCGATGACCGCCGAGCCGCCGCCCCCGGCGGAACCGGCGGAACCGGCTCAACCCGTTCCGCCCGCTTCGCCTTCGGCCGCCACAACGACGGCCTCGACGACATCCGCCACAGCCGCTCCCGCTCCCGCGCCTGCCCAGAACCTGACGCCGCCCCCCGCGCCGCGGCTCCGTGATGCGCAGGGTCGTGGCGAGGACCGTCCCTCCAACGCGGCCGCCTCGCCTGACGGCGACAGCGCGTCAGCGTCAGCCTCGTCCCTGACCCCAACCGCCGCCGCGCCTTCGACCTCGAACGCCATGGCCGCCAGTTTCGCCGCCTCTACGCCGCGCGCCGACGCCGCAACGGCGCTTCCCGCCCCGTCCGGTGACGCTCCGGCCTCGACCGAAGGCGACGCCGCCGCGCCCCCCGCCCTGCCGCCGCTGGAAAGCCAGGCCGGCGCGCCCGCCGCCAATCGCGACCTGGGCCTGTCGATGCTGTCGCGCGCCACGGTCGAGACCACGGCCCAGATCGCCGCCCAGATCCTCAAGAAGCTGGACGGCCGCTCGACCCGCTTCGACATGGCGCTGACGCCCGAAGACCTGGGCCGCGTCGACGTGAGCCTGGAGATCGATTCCGACGGGCGGCTGACCGCGCGTCTGGCCTTCGACAATCCGGCCGCCGCCACAGACCTGCGCGGCCGCGCCGACGAACTGCGCCGTCAGCTTCAGGAGGCCGGCTTCCAGCTGTCGCAGGACTCGCTGGAGTTCGCCGAACGGAACCCTTCGTCCGGCTTCGGCGGCGGCGCCTTTGACCGCCCGCCGGATCGCCGCGCCTTCGCCGGCGCCGCGCGCCTCGCCGCCGACGCCGATCTCGCCGTTCCGCCGCCTCTTTCCGGGGCGCACGGAGCCTGGACATCCCTCTCGCTGACGCCTGACCGCGTCGATCTGAAGGTCTGACGATGGTCAACGCCGTCTCCGCCAACGCCGCCACGGGCAAGATCAACACCGGCTCGACCATGCTGGCCTCGAATTTCGAGACCTTCCTGTCGCTGTTGACCTCCCAGTTGAAGAACCAGGACCCGCTGTCGCCGGTGGATTCCAATCAGTTCACCGCCCAGTTGACCCAGATGGCCGGGGTCGAGCAGCAGTTGCTGACCAACACCCTGCTGAACAGCCTGCTTCAGGCCCAGCAGGGCGACGGCCTGACCGGCGCGGCGCAGTATATCGGCAAGGACGCCACCGCCGTCTGGTCCGCCACCCGCTATGAGGACGGCGCGGCGAACTGGAGCTACGAACTGGGCGGCAACGCCGCGACGGCGACGCTTCAGGTGCTGGACGCCGGCGGCAAGGTGGTCTGGACAGGCGACGCGCCCGCCAAAACCAACGGCATGCACGACTTCAAGTGGGACGGCAAAACCACCGGCGGCGGTCAGGTCGACAACGGCGGCGTCTATACGCTGAAGGTTTTCGCCAAGGACGGCGCCGGCAAGGCCGTCGACGGCCAGGTCATTATCCGCGGCCGGGTCACCGGCGTCGAAATGTACGACGGCGCCCCCTACGTCACGATCGGAAAATCCATCATGCCCGTCTCCAGCCTGATCGCGCTGGAAGAACAAAAGACGGCCGTCACGCCCCCTATCGCCACTCCCGAAGGCGAGGACGCCAACGGCCTCTCGGCCTTCGCCTCCCGCATCAATCCCCTCACTCTTCTCTCGTAAGGAAGCCCAGTCATGAGCATCAACGGCGCCATGCTGGCCGGCGTGTCCGGCCTGACCGCGAACGCCGCGGCCCTGTCGACGATTTCCCAGAATATCGCCAACGTGAACACCGTGGGCTACAAGCGCGCCTCGACCGAGTTCGCCACCGTCGTCAACAGCCAGACCCAGGGCGTCGGTTTCTCGGCCGGCGGCGTTCAGGCCTCGGCCCGCCACTTCATCAGCCAGGCGGGTCAGTTGCAGCGCACCACCTCGGGCACCGACCTGGCCATTTCGGGCCAGGGCTTCTTCGTCGTCACCGAGAAGTCCGAAAACCTGACCCTGAGCGACGCGCGCCTGTTCACCCGCGCCGGGGCCTTCAAGATCGACGACCTGGGCTATCTGAAGAACACTTCCGGCCTCTATCTGCAGGGCTGGCCGGTGGCCGCCGACGGCACGGTCAACAGCGACCCCTCCGACATGAGCCGCCTGCGCACCATCAACGTCGGCTCGGTCGGCGGCGCGGCGGAACCGACCACCCGCGTCAGCCTGAACGCCAACCTGAAGTCGAGCCAGACCATCTCCGACGCCGCCAAGGACGCCGCGCTGGCTCCTGTCGGGCCCCTGGCCTACGACCCGGCGGCCAACTCCATGGCGATGTGGGACCCGGTGACCGGCACGGGCGTCAAGCCGGACTTCGAGATCACGATCCCGGTCTCGGACTCCAAGGGCGGCCAGCGCAACATCAGCGTCTCCTTCCTGAAGAGCGACGTCGCCAACGAATGGTACGCCGAAATCCGCGCCCCCGCCGGCACGGTGACCCACCCCGACGGCCAGTTGCGCGCCGGCAAGATCGCCTTCACTCAGGACGGACGCCTGGACGTCACCAAGATGCAGGGCTGGCCGGCCGGCACCGGCCTGTTCGACGATCCGACCAACGCCAGCCTGACGCTCGGCGCCTCGGACGGCACGACGGCCGGCGCGCTGGACGGCACCTGGGATCCGGCCCTGGGCATCGCCGCCCAGAACATCGCGTTCGACATGAATGCCTCGGCCGGCGGCCTGACCCAGTACGACAGCACCTCGATCGTTCAGGCCACCTATACGAACGGCACGGCCTTCGGAAATCTGACCGAGGTCAAGATCGACGAGGCGGGCTTCGTCACGGCCATCTTCGACAACGGCGTGATGCGCAAGATCGCCCAGGTCGCCCTGGCGACCTTCCCCAGCGCGGACAGCCTGACCGAGGTGTCGGGCAACGCCTTCCGCGTCAGCCAGAACTCCGGCACCTTCAACCTGAAGGCGCCCGGCACCGGCGGCGCGGGCCTGCTGGGCTCGCAACAGCTGGAGGCCTCGACCGTCGACCTGTCGACCGAGTTCACCGGCCTGATCACCACTCAGCGCGCCTATTCGGCCTCGTCCAAGATCATCACCACCGCCGACGAGATGCTGGCGGAACTGATCAACATCAAGCGCTGATCGCCCACCGGGAATCGATGAGTAAGCCTTCGTTAGACTCGATGAATCCTTCGTTTCCGTCGCGCCGCGCGCGCCGGAAGCGGACGATGCGTCTTAGCCATTCCTTCACCACGACGCTTAAAAGGCCCTTAGCGGCCAGGGGCCTAGCCTACGCGTCGATGGTGGTGGTGAAAGAGGCTTAAGCCCATGCTGCAAGAGCGACGCCTTAATAATAGAGGCGAACAGTACGTGGTCGGCCCGACGGGCACGCCGCTGACCCTGCGGGATCTCCCGCCGGCGGATACGAACCGCTGGGTGATCCGCCGCAAGGCCGAAGTGGTCGCCGCCGTTCGCGGCGGACTGATCAACCTGGAAGACGCCCTGGCGAAATATCGCCTGACGGCCGAGGAATTCATCGCCTGGCAACAGGCGATCGACAAATGGGGCATGCAGGGCCTGCGCACCACGCGCATCCAGAGCTACCGGGATTAATGGGCCTCAAGTAGCGCAACGCGCGATAGGCCCAAGGATAGTGGCCGCTTCCGGCGACGGAGGCGGCCTTTCTATTTTCTCCCCCCCACTCTGTGGGGAGGGGGACCGCGTAGCGGTGGAGGGGCTCTCTCTGTGTAAGCAGCCCCTCCGTCTCGTCCGCTCGCGCGGCCGATCCACCTCCATTTTATGGGGAGGAGAAGCCCATGCCTCGAAATCGAACGCAGGGACCTCTATATGGCGGCGATGACCCTGGCTGACGACATCTGCCCCATCCCGACCATCGCCCCCATGTCCGGCGCCGCCGACATGGACGCTGCGATCGAGAGCGCGCGACAGGCGGTCGGCCTGCCGGTCGGATCGCGCGTGGTCGCGGCCATGTCGGGCGGGGTGGATTCCACCGTCGTCGCCGCCCTGCTGGCCAAGGCGGGCTATGACGTGGTCGGCGTCACCCTCCAGCTCTACGACCACGGCGCGGCGCTGAAGAAAAAGGGCGCCTGCTGCGCCGGTCAGGACATCCACGACGCCCGTCTGGCCGCCGAGATGCTCGGCATTCCCCACTACGTCCTCGACTACGAAAGCCGCTTCAAGGACGCGGTGATCGACCAGTTCGCGGACTCCTATCTGAAGGGCCAGACCCCGGTCCCCTGCATCCGCTGCAACCAGACGGTCAAGTTCCGCGACCTGCTCGACGTCGCCCGCGACCTGGGCGCCGAGGCCATGGCCACCGGCCACTACGTCCGCCGCGCCGCCGTCGGCAACCGCTCGCAGATGAGGAAGGCCGTCGATCATTCGCGCGACCAGTCCTACTTCCTGTTCGCCACGACCCAGGCCCAGCTCGACTATCTGCGCTTCCCTCTGGCCGACCTTGAAAAGCCCCAGGTGCGCGGCGTCGCTGCGGCGCTGGGCCTGCGCATCGCCGCCAAGCCCGACAGCCAGGACATCTGCTTCGTCCCATCCGGCGACTACCGCACCCTGATCGACCGTCTGCGTCCGCAGGGGCGTGAGGCCGGCGAAATCGTCCACATGGACGGCCGGGTGCTGGGCCAGCACGGCGGCATCACCGACTACACCATCGGCCAGCGCCGCGGCCTGAACGTCGCCGTGGGCGAGCCTCTGTTCGTCACCAGGCTGGACCCCGAAAACCGCCGCGTCATCGTCGGCCCGCGCGAGGCCCTGCTGACCGCCAGCCTGACGCTGGAAGAAACCAACTGGCTGGGCGACCAGGCCACGATCGAGGAAGCCGCCCGCGACGGCGCGCCCGTCCTGGCCCGCGTCCGCTCGACCCGCCAGCCCTCCCCCGCCCGTCTGAGCATGGACGAGGACGGCGTCGTCTCGGTCGTCTTCGATGAGGGCGAGGAAGGCGTCGCCCCCGGCCAGGCCTGCGCCCTCTACGACCCGGCCGATCCCGACCGCGTCCTGGGCGGCGGCTTCATCCAGAGCACTACCGCTGTCGCCTGAGCCGCACAACGACGCGCCGACGGACAGCCTGGCGCTGGGCGTCCGCGCCTGCCTGCCCGACGACATGCTGTATCTGCGCGACGCCTTCCCGCGTGAGCGCTGGACCGGCGCACTGCCCGAAACCGCGGCCTTCTGGCTGCAGATGCACGCCGGCTTCCGCGCCCAGCAGGCCCAGATGGCCGCCGCCGCGACGCGCTGGCGGTCAGGCGCCCTGGACCCGCGCGGCCTGCACGCCGCCCTGCTGCCGACGCTCCAAGCCTTCCTCCAGCATCTGGACGGCCACCACCGGGTCGAGAGCGGCCACTACTTCCCGCACTTCCGCCGCATCGAGCCGCGCATCCAGACCGGCCTCGACCTGCTGGACCGCGACCACGACGCCATCCACGCCCATCTGGACGCCCTCTACCATTACGCCGTCGCCTTCCATCAGGGGGTCGCCGGCCAGTCCCCCGACGCGCCTGACCACGCCCACCGGCTCGCCGATGCGCTGGACCGCGCCGCGCCCGGTCTGACCCGCCACCTCGACGACGAGGAGGACATCGTCATCCCCCTGATGGCGCTGAAAGGCGAACCGGCGGCCTGAGGCTCAGGCCGCCTCATCCTTGGGCATCACGTCCCCGACGGTCGGCCGGTTCTCGGCCCAGGTCAGTTCGATGTCGCGGGGTTTGACGATCTCGTTGCAGTGGCCGCAGGCGATGCGCGGCTTGAGGTCGTGGCCGCAGGTCTTGTGGATCATGGAAATGCCGCTGTCGGCGTCGCCGTAGACGTGCTTCTCGCCCCAGGCGTGCAGAGTCACCAGCACGCCGTACAGATCCTTGCCCTTGGCGGTCAGGATATATTCGTTGCGCGGCGGGCGTTCCGAATAGAGCTGCGGCTCCAGCACCCCGTGCTGCACCAGCGACTTCAGCCGTGCAGCCAGGACGTTGCGCGCCACGCCCAGACGCTCCTGCCATTGTTCGAACCGGCGCACGCCGTTGAAGGCGTCGCGGACGACCAGCAGGGTCCAAGGGTCGCCGATCACCTCCAGCGTGGCGGCGATCGAGCAGCTCTGGCGGCTATAGTCGGCGGTGCGTCCCATGGGCGGAAAGTGACCCCGCGTCAGGCTTTTGACAAGTAGGTTGCCAATCGGGACGCAGTTTGTCAGTTTTCTTAGGCAACCAACATGCGACTCCCCAGTCGCGGTTCCTGCATTCCTCGACTTGCGGGCGGCGACGCTTCAGTCTCCACCCGCGCCTCTTTCGCCTGCTGTTGCGTGGACCGATGACCGAAGCCGACCTTCTGCACGACGCCCTGACCCTGACGCCCGATGAAGACGGGCTGGCCGCCCACCTGTCCGGAGAATTCTCCAACGGACCGATCGCCGCCCCGCCCGAGGCGGGGTTTCCCTTCGGCGGTCTGCTGGCGGCCCTGTGCGCCGGGGCCATGCGTCAGGGGCTGGGGATCAAGGCGCCGCTGCGCAGCCTGAGCGTCCAGTATCTGGCCGCCGCCCGCTATGGCCAGCCGATCCAGTTCCGCCCCCGCCTGCTGCGCGGCGGGCGCAACGTGGCCTATGCCGTGGTTGAGGGCGGGCAAGGCTCGCGCCTGACCCACCACGCCAGCGCCACCTATGGCGTGGACGGCGACAGCGCCGAAACCCTCAGCCCGCTTGCGGCGCCGCCGCCCGCGCTGCACCGTGACGCGCCGGGCCTCAGCGGCCCCATGGCCCCGCGCTTCTCGCAGCACGTTGACTATCGCTTCGACGGCGGCCCCAACATCCTCGGCGGCAACGAAGGCAAGCCCGCCGTCGAGCGCGTCTGGATGCGCACCCGCGACGGGGCGCCGCTGGACGAACTGCGGCTATCCTACCTGCTGGACGCCCTCTATCCCCCGGCGTGGACGGCCTTCAAGGCGCCGCCGATGATGACCTCGGTCGATCTTCGCTACGATTTTCTTGGCGATCCGACGCCCGAGACCGCGCCCGACGGCTGGGCCTTCTTTGAATACCGGCTGCTGGATCACGGCCTCGGCTGGTCGGTGGACGAGGCGACAGCCTGGGGCGCCGACGGGCGGCCTCTGGCCATCGCCCGCCAGCGTCGCAAGCTGCTCTAGATGCCGAACATCGCGTCAGGCGGCGCGACGGCGCTGCACGAACAGGGCGCCGCACCCGGCCAGCACCGTCGCCATCAGGATCATCGCCCATTCCGTCAGGGTCGGCACCTGCTCGGCGTAGATGAAGCTGCTGCTGGGCGACACCAGGCTGGGACCGCCCAGGGCCGAGATCGAGATGTTGCGCGCGCCCTTGGCGGCGGGTGGAGCGACGGCGGTGATCTGGGTCGGGCTGTTGACCGTGAAACCCGCCGGGATTCCGCCAAAGGTCACCGAGGTCACCCCGTTGAAATTGGTTCCGGTGATGACGACGCTGGTCCCGCCCTCCAGCGGACCGGACGCCGGCGAAAGCTGGCCGACCACCGGCGCATGGGTGACCGTCAGGGTCGCATTGGACCCGCCGACCATGGCGAAGCTGCCGCCCGTCGGCGTGGCGAAGGTCAACGTCGTCGGCGTCAGGGGATAGGTGGTCAAAGTGCCGTCCGCCTGCAGGTCCAGCACGATTTCGCAGATGAAGGAGGCGGTCTGGCTGATGCCGCTGACCGACAGGACGTTGCCGACCAGACTGGATCCGGTCGCCGGGCAGAAGGGCGACAGCGCATAGCCCGTCGCCGTCAGCCCTGCCGGAACCGTATAGGTGAAAGCGCCGCCGCTCATCGGGTCCGGCGACACCTCGGAGGTGTAGAGGAAGAACTTCAGCTGGATGCTGCCGCCCGGATTGACGCCCGGCGAGGCATAGGACGCGCTCATGGTCACGTTCTGGGCGAGGGCCGGCGCGGCGCAGGCGAAAACGGCGGCGGCCAGAGCGGCGCCCGACAGGCAACGAAGCATGATGTCAGCTTTCTGATCCTGCCTCGGCGACGCCCGGCGAATCGATTTTACAGCAAAGGTTAACAACACCGCCCGGCGAGCAGCGGTCAACCTGCGTCCCATTACGCCTTGCGCCGCATTGCTCGGCGCCCGATCTAGCCCCCACAGAGTTTCCATCAGGACGAACCGCCATGACTGCCCCGAACAGCGCCCAAGACCCCGTCGTCATCGTCTCCTTCGCCCGCACGCCGATGGGCGGCTTCCAGGGCGCGCTGTCCACGGTCAAGGCGACCGATCTGGGCGCCGCCGCGGTCAAGGCCGCCGTCGAGCGCGCGGGCCTCGCCCCTGAAAAGGTCGAGCAGATCTACATGGGCTGCGTCCTGCCCGCTGGCCTGGGCCAGGCCCCGGCGCGTCAGGCCGCCATCGGCGCAGGGCTCGGCAAGCACGTCGAGGCGACGACGGTGAACAAGATGTGCGGCTCGGGCCTGCAAGCCGCCATGATGGCGCACGACGCCCTTCTCGCCGGTACGGCTGACGTCATCGTCGCCGGCGGCATGGAGTCGATGAGCGGCGCCCCCTACCTGATGAACAAGCACCGCGCCGGCGCCCGCATCGGCCACGACGTCATCGTCGACAGCATGATGATGGACGGTCTGGAAGACGCCTATTCCCCCGGCAAGGCCATGGGCGTCTTCGCCGAGGACTCCGCCGCCCAGTATCAGTTCACGCGTGAACAGATGGACGAATACGCCATCGAAAGCCTGACCCGCGCCAAGGCCGCCATCGCCTCGGGCGCCTTCAGGGCCGAGATCGTCCCGGTCGAGGTCGCCACCCGCAAGGGCCCCGTCACCGTCAGCGAGGACGAGCAGCCCGGCAAGGCCGACCCGGCCAAGATCCCCACCCTGCGCCCCGCCTTCACCAAGGACGGAGCCATCACCGCCGCCAACGCCTCCTCGATCTCGGACGGCGCAGCCGCTCTGGTCATGACGCGCGAAAGAACGGCCAAGGCGCTCGGCCTGCCGATCGTCGCCCGCGTCGTCGCCCACGCCGCCCACGCCCATGAGCCAGGCCTGTTCACCACCGCCCCCGTCCCCGCCATGCGCAAAGCCCTGAAGAAGGCCGGCTGGTCGGTCGAGGACGTCGATCTGTGGGAGGTCAACGAGGCCTTCGCCGTCGTCGCCATGATCGCGCAGCAGGAACTGGGCATCGACCGCGCCAAGCTGAACGTCAACGGCGGCGCCACCGCCCTGGGCCACCCCATCGGCGCATCCGGCGCGCGCATCCTGTCCACCCTGCTGGCGGCGCTTCAGGCGCGCGGCGGCAAGAAGGGCGTGGCCTCGCTGTGCATCGGCGGCGGCGAAGCCGTGGCCATGGCCGTGGAACTGGCCTAACGCGGGATGATGTCAGGGCGGCGGGTCCTGCCTGCCGCCCCCGTTTGCGCGGAGCCGCGCGGCGTGGGAGCCTGACCTTCAATCCCGCAAAAGGAACGCCCCATGCGCGAAGACGGAAAACTGGATTATCTCGAACTGCCCGCCACCGACATGGCGGCGCACAAGGCCTTCTACGCCGCCGCCTTCGGCTGGGTGTTCCAGGACTTTGGTCCCGACTACGCCGCCTTCGGCGAGGGGCTGGACGGCGGCTTCACCACCGAGGCGATGACGCCCAAGCCCCTGCCCATCCTCTACGCCCACGACCTGGAGGCCATGCTGGCCAAGGTTCAGGCGGCGGGCGCAGAAATCCTCCACCCGATTTTCGCCTTCCCCGGCGGACGCCGTTTCCATTTCCGCGACCCGTCCGGCAACGAACTGGCCGTCTGGTCCGAGACCTAGGCCCTATTTCGGATCGATCGACTGGGCGATCCGCTCGGCGGCGTCGCGGTCGGCGCCGTCGAGGCTCATCAGCCAGACGTGGATTTCGGCCGGGGCGCCCGGACGCTGGAACAGATGTTCCATGGCGATTCGGCGCATGCCCTCGGGCACGACGACGCTGACGCGGCCCGCCGCCTGAACTCGCTCGCCGTCATAGATGGGAAACTGCGACGATGGCCCGGCGTAGATCATGGCGAAGGTCTTGCCCGCCTTGCGCACCGACCAGACACGCGAATCCGGCGCCCCCCGGCCTTCGAACAGTTGGAAGCCCGCGGGCAGTTCAATACGGAACGGCAGGGCGGCGACGGCGGCGGCGTTCAGCGCGCCCGTCGCCGACGCGGCGGCGGCCGAAGCAGGAGCCGGGGCGGGGGTCGAGCTCGGAGCCGGCGCCCGAACGGGAACAACCGGCGCCGCGGCCACCGGAGCGGGCGCTGCGGTCGCGCGAACCGGCGCCGCCTGGGTCGGGGTCGGGGTCGGGGACGAACTGATCGCGGGCGTCGGAGCCGCGCTCGGACGTGGGTTCTGGGGCTGAGCCTGAGGCGCGGGCCGAACAGCGGCCGGCGGCGCGCCGTTCAGCAGCCGCGTCAGTTCCTCGGCGCTGGGGTTCTGCGCCAGGGCCGAGGCGGGAACGGTCAGGAGGGCGGAAGCGATCAGCAAGGTTCTCATGCGTCGACCTTGGCGCGGAGCGCGGGAAGCGGTCAAGCCGCCTCAAGCTCCACCCAGAAGGTCGCGCCTTCGCCAGGCGCGGAGATCACGCCGATCTCGCCGCCCTGAAGCTCGGTCAGGCGCTTGGCCAGAGCCAGGCCGATGCCGTGCCCCTCGATGGCCGAGCGTTCCAGCCCCAGCCTGTTGAACGGCTCGAACAACTGCGCCTGCTTCTCCAGGGACAGGCCGGAGCCCTGGTCCCGGACCTCGATCCGGACTCGGCCATCGGCCCACAGGGCGCATAGTCTCACTACCCCGCCCGACGCGCCGTATTTGATGGCGTTGTTGGCCAGATTGCCGATCACCTGGGCCAGACGCTGCGAATCCGCCTGAGCGATCAGGGCGTCGCCTTCGACCGCCACGTCGACGGCCACGTTCGCCGCCTCCGGCTTCAGCATCACGGCGCGGCGCACGTCTTCCAGGACGCCGACCACGTCCGTGGGACGCAGATCGACCCTGAGGGCGCCCGACTCGGCGCGCGCCACATCCAGAAGATCATGGGCCAGGGCCTCCACCTGACGCGCGGTCTTGACCAGCATCTGCGCCATTTCGACCTGACCGGCGGAGGCTTCGCCCAGCTGGCCGCCGGCCCACAGTTCGCCGATGCCGATGATGCCGCCGACCGGGCTCTTGATCTCATGGGCGACGTTGGCCAGCAGGCGCGACTTCGCCGCCGAGGCGCGTTCGGCGCGGTCCCGTCCGGCGCGGGCGCGTTCCGCCAGACGGTCGCGTTCTTCCAGCAGGGCTGCGACCATCAGGATCGGCATATAGCCCAACAGCACCAGAAGCTGCCCGAGCAGGGCTCGGTGCTCAGCGCTGAAGGCATGATAGGGGCCATGACCGACCATCGTGCCGCCGATCGCCATGACCGAAACGATCAACAGCGCGGTGGCCGTCCCGGCCACACGGAAACGCACAGCCATCAGGACCAGCAGGGGCAACAGCAGGAAGCCGTAAGGCAAGCTCAGTTGGGAGAAGATCGCATAGCAGGCGGCGCCGACCAGACCGCATATGGCGACGCCTTCGGCCAGCCGCGCGGGCTGGCGCAGGATGGCCAAATGCCGCGACTGCAGCGCCAGGCCGAAGACGCCGATCACCGCGAACCCCAGCGAATGGCCGAACCACCAGATTCTGAACCCGTCCAGCACGTCCGCGCCGACCATGGCCTCAAGCGCCAGCGCACTGAGAATCGCCGAAGGCAGGGCCGATGCAGCGCAGACCGCCAGGAAACGGGTCAGTCCTTCGACGCTGTTGACGTTGAGGCCGGACACGAACCGACGGGTCAGCACGACCGCCAGAGTGATCTCCAGCAGGTTCATGGCGGTGAACATGAGGGACAGGGCCGGGCCGTTGCCGACCAGGAACTCGCCCGCCAAAACGCCCGTGACCACCAGGGCGCCGAAGCCGAAATCATAGGCCGTGCCGCGACCACTGCGCAGCCAGACCGCGAGAGCCAGCCCGCCCGCGCCCCACAGGGCTGCGACCAGACCGTTGGTGCGGGCGAAGCTGATCGCCAGAACCACCAGCACCGTCACCCCCACCGCAGTCAGGATCGGCGCCAACGGCTGGCGGAAGAAGCTGGCGTTTGGCGCGGCGACAACGCCGACCGCGCCGCGCTCCGCGTCGGCGTCGATGACGTATTCAGGCCTGTCGAGCGCGCGGCTCATGGTCATGATCGGGTCCGGTGTACGCGACTAACACCCCATCCTGCCCAAGCTTCCTAAACATCCTCTGAAGTCAGAACGCGGTCGCCAGAACGGCGTTAAGCGCCCGCACCGCCGCCGCAGGGCCTTCGGGATGCTTCCACACGCCCGCGCTGACCGCGACGAAATCCGCGCCCGCAGCGGCTACCTGGGCGGCGTTGTCGACCGTAATGCCGCCGATGGCGACGCACGGGGTCTCCATCGTCTCCTGCCAGATGGTCAGTTCCGCCAGTTCGGGCCGGTGCGTCGTTTCCTTGGTGTCCGTCGGGAAGAAGGCGCCGAAGGCGACATAGTCCGCGCCCGCCTCGGCGGCCTCCATGCCCAGGTGACGGCTATCGTGGCAGGTGGCGCCGATCATCGCGTCCGGTCCCATGATGCGCCGCGCCTCGGCCACTGACATATCGTCCTGGCCGACATGCACCCCGTCGCAGCCCGTGGCCTTCGCCAGGTCCGGCCGGTCATTCAGGATCACGGCCACGCCGTGGGCCCGGGCGATCGGCGCCAGCCGCGCCACGGCGGCGCGCACCTGATCATCCGAAACGTCCTTGAGCCGGATCTGCAGGGCCGCGACCTCGCCCGCCGACAGCGCCTGCTCCAGCAGGCCGGCGAAGGCCTCCAGGTCGGCGATGGCCGGCGGCGTGATCAGATATAGCTGACAGGGCGGACGGGGCGGAAGAGCGGGTTGACGAGCCATGCCCTCGCCCTGCCCGTCCCCGCGGCGGGCGTCAATGTCGCAACCTCATGCGAACGATTTGCACTCGCCTTAAGAAATGCTATAGCGAGCCATTCTCAAGAACTGCTTCGGGGCTTGTCGCCTTGTACGTCTGCAACTGTAACGGCCTTCGCCAACGTGACGTCGCTCAAGCCATCGAGGCGGGTGCGACCCGTCCGAAGGATATTTTCGCGACCAATCAATGCGCTCCGCAATGCGCCAAGTGCGTTTGCGAAATGCGTCAGATGATTCAGGACACCCAGGCGGCCTTCGCCCTCGCGGCCGAATAGTCTCTACTCCCGGCAGCGAATTTCACTCGCACTATCAATGCAGTGATAAATACTCGCAAATAATCCACGACGCCTTTGCCGTGGTAAAAGCCTTTGGCATCAGGCAGCGATCGAGTCTGGAGCGCCGTTCCGGCCTCCCGTCCGCCGCCGACGACGAAAGGCGACGACCATGAAGGGCGATCCGGCGATCATCCGCACCCTCAACGCGGTGCTGACCAACGAGCTGACGGCGGTCAACCAGTACTTCCTGCACGCTCGCATGTTCGAGAGCTGGGGCCTGGCCCACCTCGGCCACGTCATCTACGAAGAATCGATCGGCGAGATGAAGCACGCCGACATGCTGATCAAGCGCATCCTCTTCCTCGACGGCCTGCCCAACCTTCAGGACCTGCACAAGCTCAAGGTCGGCGAAGAGCCGATCGAATGCCTGGGCGCCGACCTGCAACTGGAAATCGACAGCCGCGCCACGACCGCCGCCGCCGTCGCCCAATGTGAAGCCGCAGGCGACTTCGTCAGCCGCGACCTGCTGATGAAGATCCTGTCCGACACCGAGGAGCACATCGACTTCCTCGAGAACCAGCACAAGTTGATCGAACTGCTGGGCGCCCAGAACTACCTTCAGTCCGCCATGAGCGAGATCAAGACGGACAGCGCCGCCACCGGCAACTGATCCTGCCTTCGCTGTCGCGCCAGGGGCCGCCCTGGCGACGACAGCGTTCGCCCCCCATTGCCCTTTTTCCGCCGTTCCTCTACGGCTCGCCGCGATTTCGCGCGCCCGCCCACGAAGCGGCCGGGCCGCCCCCAGCCCTTCGATCCCAGCGGTTTCAATGAAAATCAACGGCAACACCATCAAGCCCGGCATGGTCCTGCAGCACAACGGCGGCCTCTGGGTCGTCACCAAGGCCAGCCACGTCAAGCCCGGCAAGGGCGGCGCCTTCGCCAACGTCGAGGCCAAGAACCTCGAAACCGGCAACAAGCTGAACGAACGCTTCCGTTCGGAAGACAAGGTCGAGCGCGTCACGCTCGAACAGAAGGATTTCTCCTATCTGTTCGACAACGGCGACAGCCTCGTCTTCATGGACGACGCCACCTATGAGCAGATCGAACTGCGCAAGGACTGGGTCGGCGACGAACGCATCCCCTACCTGCAGGAGGGCATGAAGGTCATCATCGAGATGCACGAAGAGCGTCCGATCGGCCTGGAACTCCCGGAACAGGTCGTTCTGGAAGTCGCCGAGACCGAGCCCACCGTGAAGGGCCAGACGGCGTCGTCGTCCTACAAGCCCGCGATCGCCAACAACGGCGTCCGCATCATGATCCCGCCCTATATGTCGGCCGGCGAGCGCATCATCGTCGACACGACGACGGGCGAATACGTCCGCCGCGCGGACTAACAAACACCGTCTTTCCCGGCCAAGGTCGGGCGCTATAAGACAGTTACAGGGGCGCGGATGGTCCGCGCCCCTTTTGCTTCTCCGTCTCTCCGGGCCGACAGGGCCTTCAAGGACAGCCGGACCAGGAGATACTCATGGCTCTCGCCTCCGCCCTCGTTCAGGTCATCATCGGCGCAGTGCGCAAGACCGCCCGCCCCATGCTTCGCGACTTCGGCGAAGTCGCCCAGCTTCAGGTCTCGCGCAAAGGTCCGGGTGATTTCGTCACCGCCGCCGACCTCAAGGCCGAAGACACGCTGTTCGAACTGCTGATGAAGGCCCGCCCCGGCTACAGCTTCCTCGGCGAGGAACGCGGCATGGTCGAAGGCACCGACAAGTCGCACACCTGGATCGTCGACCCAATCGACGGCACCACCAACTTCATGCACGCCATGCCCCACTTCGCCATCACGGTGGGCCTGGAGCGCAAGCACCCCGACGGCTCGTCCGAGATCGTCGCCGGCGTCACCTACAACCCCGTGATGAACGAGCTGTTCTGGGCCGAAAAGGGCAAGGGTTGCTATCTGAACGACCAGCGCATCCGCGTCTCGGGCCGTCGCGACCTGTCCGAGAGCCTGATCTCGACCGGCCTGCCCTTCATCGGCAAGATCGGCCACTCCCAGGCGATCAAGGACATCCACGCGGTCGGCCAGCGCGTCGCCGGCATCCGTCGCCTGGGCGCCGCCTCGCTGGACTTCGCCTGGGTCGCCGCCGGCCGCTACGACGCCTATTTCGAGCGTAACCTGCAGCCCTGGGACGTGGCGGCGGGCATCCTGTTCGTCACCGAAGCCGGCGGCACCGTCACCACCATCGACATCGACGGCGACCCCAAGTCGGGCAAGCAGATCGTCGCCGCCAACCCCGAACTGCACCCGCAACTGCGCAAGATCCTGCAGGCGGCCTAACTAG
Organism: Brevundimonas sp. 01N35; assembly: GCF_056399785.1. Classification (NCBI taxonomy): domain Bacteria; kingdom Pseudomonadati; phylum Pseudomonadota; class Alphaproteobacteria; order Caulobacterales; family Caulobacteraceae; genus Brevundimonas; species Brevundimonas sp. 01N35. Next base: position 15,324 of record NZ_JBFTRZ010000009.1, on the reverse strand, counting down.
AACTCTCCCTCCCCTTCATGGGGAGGGTGGCCGAGCCGTCAGGCGAGGCCGGGTGGGGGCGGCGTGGTCATTGACCCGCCGCCCTTGTCGTATCTAGCCCTCCCCACCCGCTCGCCGCTTCGCGACGACCACCCTCCCCATGAAGGGGAGGGAGAAATCACACGCGCGTCACGTCCCGCCCCTACCCTCGGCGCATGATCCGTCTCATCCTGACCGCCGCCCTCCTCCTCAGCGGAACCCCGGCCATGTCTGCGCCCGCCCCCCCAGTCGTTGCCAAGGTCATCGCCCATCGCGGCGCCTCCGGCGAACGGCCCGAGCACACCGCCTCGGCCTATCGACTAGCCATCGAACAGGGCGCGGACTTCATCGAGCCCGATCTGGTCATGACCCGCGACGGCCAGTTCGTCGTCCGCCACGAGAACGAGATCGGCGGCACGACCGACGCGGCCGACCACCCTGAGTTCGCCGCCCGCCGCGCCACCAAGACCATCGACGGCAATGAGACCACCGGCTGGTTCACCGAAGACTTCACCCTGGCCGAACTGAAGACCCTGCGCGCGCGCGAGCGCCTGCCCCTGCTGCGCCCCGCCAACACCGCCTGGGACGGCCAGGACGCCATCCTGACCTTCGACGAGGTCGTGGCCATCGCGCGCGAGGCGACCGCCCGCACCGGCCGCGTCATCGGCGTCGCGCCGGAGCTGAAGCACCCCTCCTATTTTGCCGGCATCGGCCTGCCGATGGAGAACGCCTTCGTCGCCGCGCTGGAGCGTCACGGCCTGACCGGCGCCGACGCCCCCATCCTGATCCAGTGTTTCGAGGTCGGGCCGCTGCAACGGCTCAAGACCCGCATCGACGCGCCGCTGCTGCAACTGATGAGCGTCTCCGGCGGCCCCGCCGACCGTCCCGACCTGACCTACGCCGCCATGAGCAGCCCCGAGGGCCTGAGCGCCGTCGCCGCCTATGCCGATGCTATCGGCGTCGAGACCGGCCTGATCCTGCCGCGCGACGAGGGCCGGAGCCTGCCGTCGACATCCCTCATCGCCGACGCCCATGCCGCGGGGCTGCAGGTCGTGGTCTGGACCTTCCGCGCCGAAAACGCCTTCCTGCCGCTGGAACGCCGGGTTGGCGATGCCCCCGCCAGCCACGGCGACCTGAGCGGCTATCTGAAGACCTTCTACGCCCTCGGCGTCGACGCCGTGTTCAGCGACTTTCCGGGCGTAGCGGTCGCGGCGAGGTAACAGCGCCTCTTTCCTCCCCATTTCATGGGGAGGGGGACCGCGTAGCGGTGGAGGGGGCGGCGCAAACGTCCACCGTCGAGTCGCCCCCTCCGTCTCGTCGGCTGCGCCGCCGATCCACCTCCCCATTCGCGCCGCGAACAGGGGGGAAAGGCCCGCCAGCCATCACAACGACGCTGGCTCGCGCCTTGATCTCAAAGCCTTTTCCAGCGTCCAGCCGCGCAACTCATGGCACCATCCCAGACCGCGTTATCATGCTCGCGTTCTTTGACATCGTCGCAGCCGCAAACGTCCCTCAATCCTCCCCCGCTCCGCAGGGAAGGATCGCCGGTCACCCCGGCGAAGATTGCCCCAATTGAACTGTTTTTTTCGGATCGCAGTGCAATCTCGGCGTTACCCCCTCTCCCGATGGGAGAGGGCTTGAGCCTCCAAGAGCGCAGCGATTGGCGAAGGCGAAAGGGTGAGGGTTCCCACCCCCAGTCGGCGCAAGCCGTAACGCCGCAGCCCAACCAACCGAATCCAAGCGCGACGGCTTCGCCGACGGCGCCCTTAGCCCCTCACCCTTTCGGCAGGCGGATCGCCTTCGGCTCTCCGAGCCTCAAGCCCTCTCCCGCCGGGAGAGGGTGAACTATTTACGTCCCCTGAAACTGCAAGGCCGCCAACCGCGCATACAGCCCGCCCCGCGCCGTCAGTTCGGCGTGGGTGCCTTCCTCGACCACCCTGCCGCCGTCCATGACGACGATGCGGTCGGCCCGCAGCACGGTGGCCAGACGGTGGGCGATGACCAAGGTGGTGCGCTCGGACATGGCCTGATCCAGCGCCGCCTGCACCAGACGCTCGTTCTCGGCGTCCAGAGCGCTGGTGGCTTCGTCCAGCAGCAGGATCGGGGCTTCGCGGACCAGAGCCCGCGCGATGGCCAGACGTTGCCGCTGACCGCCCGACAGGCTCTTGCCGCGCTCGCCCAGCGGCGTGTCGAAGCCCTGCGGCAGGGCCTCGAGGAAGCCCAGCGCCTGGGCCTCGTCGGCCACGGCGCGGGCCTCGGCCAGGGTCGCGGCCTCGCGGCCGAACCGGATGTTCTCCAGCGCCGAGCCCGAGAACAGGGGCGCCTCCTGCGACACCCAGGCGAAGCGCTCGCGCACCGCGACCGGGTCGGCCGCGCGCACGTCCACGCCGTCCACCGACACCAGACCGGATTGCGGATCATAGAAACGCAGCAACAGACGGAAGACCGTCGACTTGCCCGCGCCTGACGGCCCGACCAGGGCCACGGTCTCGCCCGGCCGCACGGTCAGGCTGAAACCCTTCAGCGCCGGCAGGTCGGGACGGCCCGGATAGGCGAAGTCCACCGCCGACATCGACACCTCGCCCAGCGGCGGCTGCGGCAGGGCCACAGGCTTGGCGGGCGGGGCGATGGCGGGGACGGCCCGCATCAGTTCGTCGATCCGCTCCATGGCCCCGGCGGCCTTCTGCACGTCGCCCCAGCTTTCGCCGAGCGCGCCCACGGCCCCGGCGGCGAAGACCGACAGCAGGACGAACTGCAACAGCGCCCCCGGCGTCATGGTCCCGGCGATCACGTCCTGCGCCCCCAGCCACAGCACCAGGGTCACGCCGCCGAACATGACGACGATGATCATGGCGGTCATCACCGCCCGCGCCCGCATCCGAACCAGGGAGACGCCGAAGGCCTCCTCCACCGCCGCGCCGAAGCGGCCGATGGCGCTCTTTTCACGCCCGAAGGCCTGAACCGTCTCGATGGCGTCCACGCTCTCGCCGGCGAAGCCGACGGCGTTGGCGAAGGTGTCCTGCGACTTGACCGTCAGCTTGCGCACCTGACGCCCGAAGATGAACAGCGGCACGATCAGCACCGGCACGATCAGCAGCACGAACCCGGTCAGCTTGGGGCTGACGAAGAACAGCAGAATCACCCCGCCGATCAGGGTGAAGAAGTTGCGCAGGGCATAGCTGACCGAGGTGGTCAGCAGGGTGTCGACCAACTGGATGTCGGTCGTCAGGCGCGACAGCACCTCGCCGGTCCGCATATGGGCGAAGAAGACCGGGTCCAGCGTCAGGATGCGCTGGAACAGGGCCGTGCGCAGGTCGGCGATGACCCGCTCGCCCGTCTTGGTCACGTAGAAATAGCGGAAGGCCGTCGCCAGCCCCAGAATCAGGGCGTTCGCCCCCAGAATCAGGAACCAGGTATTGATGTCGCGGCCAGCGTTCTCGAAGCCGTTGTCGATGGCCCCGCGCGCCGTCGCCGTCAGCCCCAGGGACGCCGCCGTCGAGAACAGCAGCCACAGGCCGGCGATCCCTGCGTCCAGCCGGTGTCGCATCATGAAGGGCAGCAAACGCCCCAGGGGCCTGATGTTGCGGGTCTTGGCGCGCTTGCCGCCCGCCTCGTCCATCTGTTCGGCCAGAAGGGCGCCGGCGCCGGGGCGACCGCGGGCCGCTTGGGCGTTGGCCTCTTGCGAAGCGGAAGGCGAGGAAACTTGGGTCATGCCAGCGCTCTTGCCCCGGAACGCCCCCCGGTGTAAACGCCGCCGCTCATTCCCGCCGCAGCCTCGGCGGGTTTCTCTATTTACGCGCATTGACGGTCGGCATCGTCGCCGCGCAGAGACGGATCAGATCGATGAAAGCGGACACGCACCCCGACTACCACTTCATCACGGTTGTGATGACTGACGGCAGCACCTTCCAGACCCGTTCGACCTACGGCAAAGAAGGCGCCTCGCTGGCCCTCGACATCGACCCGTCGACGCACCCGGCCTGGACCGGCGGCAACGCCCACATGCTGGACCGCGGTGGCCGCGTGTCGCGCTTCAACAACAAGTTCGGCGGCTTCATCAAGAAGTAAGCCCTCAGCCCGTCTCTGGGCTGCGACAAAGTCGTCACAGAAGCGCCGGTCCGATGGGCCGGCGCTTTTTGTTTGCCCGGAACGTCGATAACATGGCCGCGTTCGATCCTTCGGGGCGCAGGCGACGGGTCTGACGCCGGATCGGACTGCAAGAGTTTCAAGTATGAATCGACGGGAACTGGGCCTTGGCGTCGCGACGACGACCCTGACCCTCGGCGCGGCCTCGACCGCCTTGGCCCAAAACCGGCCCATCGACCCCCAGGTCTTCGTCGCCGGCTTCGAGGCCCAGGCTTTGCGCCTGCCGCCAGAGCAGCAGGCCGACGTCCGCGCCGTCTATCAGTTGACCGGCGGCAAGCCGATCTGGACCGCCGACCGGCTGCGTATCCTTCAGGACGTCGCCGCCGGGGCCGAGCGCCACGCCCTGCCCGCCGGGGACTTCTTCGACTTCGTCGGCCTGGCGGCTGATCCCGGCTCGGCCGAGATCCGCACCACCGCCGCCGCCGTCGCCTACGCCCGCGTCCTGGCCGAGGGCCGTGTCCGTCCCGAGACGGTGGAGGACCTGTGGGAGATGCAGAAGAACAGCGTCGACATCCCCACCGGCCTGACCCAGGCGATCAGCGCCAACCAACTCAGCCAGTGGTTCGACGGCCTGGCCCCGACCGACATCGGCTACACCAATCTGTCGGCCGGCTACGCCCGCTATCGCGGCATCGCCCGACAGGGCGGCTGGCCCGCCTTCCGTCAGGGCGGCACGATCGAGCCGGGGACCAGCGACAACCGCATCCCCGCCCTGATCGCCCGTCTGGTCGCCGAGGGCGACCTCAGCGCCTCGGCCGGTGCGCGCCTGAAAGGCAATCTGACCTACGGCTCCGAGCTGCAACAGGCCGTGCGCAGCTTCCAGACCCGCCACGGCCTGGGCCCGGACGGTCGCATCGGCCCCGGCACCCAGCGCTCGCTCGGCGCCTCGGCCGAGGACCGCGCTCGCCAGATCGCCCTCAACCTGGAACGCCGCCGCTGGCTGAAGCGCGAGCTGAATCCCGAGCGGATCGAGGTCAACACCGCCGCCGCCATCATGGTCTACTGGAAGGACGGCAAGCCGGTTCACTCCAACCGCGTCATCGTCGGCACGGACGAGAACCAGACCCCCAGCCTGGAAAAACCCTTCGCCTCGGTCGTGGCCAATCCGCCGTGGACCGTGCCCATGGGCATCGCCCGCCGCGAAATCCTGCCCAAGGGTCCCGGCTATCTGGCCGCCCACGACATGTACATCAACAGCGACGGATGGGTGGTGCAGCGCGCTGGGCCCAAGTCGTCGCTGGGCTATGTGAAGTTCGAGTTGCGGGACAGCTACGCCATCTTCCTGCACGACACCCCGTCAAAGGCCGCCTTCAACCTGACGGTGCGTCAGCGCAGCCACGGGTGCGTGCGGGTGCAGGACGCGGTCGAGTTCGCCCGCCTGCTGCTGTCGCCCGATCCGACCAAGCTGGCCGAATTCGACGCCGCCCAGGACAGCCGCGAGACCAAGCGCGTCACCACCGGCCGCGAAATCGCCGTGCGCCTGCTCTACTGGACGGCCTTCGTCGACGGACAGGGCCGGGTCGCCTTCCGCGAAGACGTCTATCAGCGGGACGCCAAGCTGGCGCAAGCCCTGGGCATCGCCGTCACCCTGCCGCGCGTCATCGCCGACGGGCCGAGCGACGCCAACGACGTCGGGCCGTAACGAACGCTTTAGAAGGTCAGCTCCCGAAGGCCGCCTGCAGCCGGTCCAGTTGGCTCTGGACCGGATTGACGGCCGGCTCATCGCCGCCGTCGAGGTACATGCGCCGGTCCAGATGCAGGACACGGTCGTACAGCTTCTCGGCGCGCACGGCGTATTCGATCAGGGCGATGGGCAGTTCACGGTGGCTCGGTTCGGTCTCGATCCGGCGATCCGCCAGCCGGTAACGCGGCTCGCAGGCCGTGGCCGCGCTCATGTCGTCCTCGCGCACGGCGCGCTGGACCAGCAGCCAGGACGCGATCTGCATCAGCCGCGTCGTCAGCTTCATGCTCTCGCCCGCATAGGCCAGGGCCGCCGCACGCGACAGCAGGCGCGAATCCTGACGCCCGTCGCCGTCCAAGTAGGCGGCCGTCTCCTCGACCAGCTCCATTCCCTCGCGGAAGGTGCGATCGAACAGCTCAGAACGCGCGAAATCCAGCACCTCGGCGCTGCGCGAACGCGACCCGGCCACATCGGCGTCGATGGCTGTCAACTCGGTTCTACCCATGAAAAGTCACGCGCGTCCGTCAGAACTCGCGGGTCGAAAGGACGCCGCACGGACCGGAACTGCAATCGTCATGCCACGGATTACGAAATCGCGGGAGGGCCTTCTCAGCGGAAATTGAACAGGGCGTCCGCCGCGCTGCGCTTGGAGGACTTGCCTTCAATGGCCGCCTTGGCGCGCGCGATCTCGGCCTCGAGGGCGGCGATACGCTCGTGCAACTCGTCCACGGCGTAGAGGTCCAGGTCCTCGCGTTCCAGCGCCGTCAGCGCCTCGCCGCGTTGGGGCCGGGGCTCCAGATCTTCCAACGTCATCATCGCCTCCGTGGTCAGCGACCGCACGAAGCCGTATGAAAACGCCCCAATGACGACGATTGCAAGCGGCGGAGCCATCATGCGGGTCATCGAGATCGAAGGCGGCAAGGGTCCGGCCGAAGCCCTGCATCTGGCGGAACGACCGCGGCCGACGCCCGCGCCCGGCGAAATCCGCATCCGTGTGCGCGCCGCCGGGGTCAACCGACCCGACATCGTGCAGCGTCTGGGGCTCTACCCCGCCCCGCCCGGCGCCTCGGACATTCTGGGGCTGGAAGTCGCGGGCGAGGTCGATGCGGTGGGCGAAGGCGTGGCCCGCTGGCGCGTCGGCGACCGTGTCTGCGCCTTACTGGGCGGGGGCGGCTACGCCGACTACGCCATGGCCGATGCCCGCCACGCCCTGCCCGTCCCCGACGATCTGGACTTCGTTCACGCCGCGGCCCTGCCCGAGACCGCCTTCACCGTCTTCGCCAACGTCTTCGAGGGCGGGGGACTGAAGGCCGGCGAGACCCTGCTGATCCACGGCGCGACCAGCGGCATCGGCGTCATGGCGATCCAGATGGCCAAGGCCGCGGGCGCGCGCGTCATCGCCACCTCGCGCGGCGAGGCCAAGGCCGAAGCCGCCCGCGCGCTCGGCGCCGACGTCAGTCTGAACGCCGCCGACGGCGACCTGCTGGCCGCGATCAAGGCTGCGGGCGGCGCCGACGTGGTGCTGGACATGGTCGGGGCGGCCTATGCCGAACTGAACCTCAACGCCCTCAAGCCCGGCGGCCGCTGGGTCGTCATCGCCACCCTGACCGGCGCCCTGGCGCAGATCGACCTGATGCGGGTGATGCTGAAACGGATCGTCCTGACCGGTTCGACCCTGCGAAGCCGCCCCGCCGACGAAAAGGCCCGCCTGGCGGCCGCCCTCGAGCAAACCGTCTGGCCCTGGGTCGCTTCGGGCAAGATCCGGGCGAAGGTCGAGGCGACCTTTCCGCTGGAACAGGCCGCCCCCGCACATCAGCGGCTGGAAGCCGGCGATCATGTCGGCAAGATCGTCCTGACGCTCTGAGCACCCGAACAAAAACGGGAGACCGAAGCCTCCCGTTTCCGGTGTCAGTAGCCGCGACGGGCGGGGCGAAGCGACGAAATCCGGTCGTTCATGCCCGAGCGGCCCAGGTCCCGCACGTCGCCGTTGATGACCTGGCAACGCCCGCGATAGTTGGCGTCCTCGCAGACTTCCCAGCTGCCGCGCTCCAGACGCAACGAACTGATCGCGTCGTTCAGACCGCTACTGCGCAGGTTCGGGATGTCTTCGCGGAAGGTCATCGACTGACCGCGGAAATTGGCGTCGCGATAGACAGTGATCGAAGCATTGCCCCAGCCCCCGCCGTGGCCGCCGCCCGGTCCGCCAGGCCGACCGGGACCGTTGCCAGGTCCGCCGCCTGTACGGCCGCCGTTCTCATAGTCGCCGCGATGATTGTAGCAGACCAGCAGGCCGTTATCGTTGCCGATGTCGCTGCTGGAGCAGCGCGCCAGTTCGATGGACGTCTCGCGCATCCGGCCGGAACGGTCGCGACAGTCGGCGTACAGGCGCCCCTGATTGACGTAGGAGCCGGAGCAGCTCTGCGCATAGCTGCCGCGCGGGGCGCCGCGCGTCTGAGCCTGGGCGTCCGCCGACGTGACAGTAACTGCCGACAGACCGCCGACCGCCGCGACCACACCTGCGGCTGCAATCAAGAACCTTCTCATGGGACGGTCTCCTCCGCTGCTCCCAGGGCGCACAACGCGCCCTCGGCCACACAGTTCACCATCACGGATGAACCTTGGCTGTATGCCAAGGTCAGACGACGTTTTCATTTGCCGGAAAATCGCCTATACAGAAGCTCTCGCGCCCGGCCGAAAGGTCGGGCGCCGCCGATTCAAACGCCCGATATTCGGGCCGCAAACGCCGGGACGCACGCCCCATGACCGACATCCTGATGCCCAAGGCCACCGCGGTCTGGCTGGTGGACAACACCTCGCTCTCCTTCGAGCAGATCGCTGATTTTTGCGGCCTGCACCCGCTGGAAGTGCGCGGCATCGCCGACGGCGACGTGGCCCGCGACATCCGCGGCGTGGACCCGGTCACGGGCGGCCAACTGACGCGTGAAGAACTGGAAAAAGCCCAGGACAACCCCGACTACCGCATGAAGGCTGTGGTCAGCCGCCACGCCGACCTGATGAAGCCCAGCAAGAGCGGCCCCAAGTACACGCCCGTGTCGCGTCGTCAGGACCGTCCGGACGCCATCGCCTGGTTCGTGCGCAACCACCCGGAAGTGACCGACGCCCAGATCGCCAAGCTGCTGGGCACCACCAAGTCCACCATCGAGACCGTGCGCAACCGCACCCACTGGAACTCGGCCAACATCAAGCCGGTCGATCCGGTAACGCTCGGCCTGGTCGGCCAGCTGCAGCTCGATGAAATCGTCAAGAAGGCCGCCGACAAGAAGGCCAAGGACGACGCCAAGGCCGGCGGCGCCGCCCTGCAATCCATCCAAGCCGAACCGGAAGAGCCCGAGTTCGTCCCGGAAGAGCGCGTGCGCCCCGGCGCCGAGCCCACCGCCGAGTCGGTGTTCGGCAAGAACGACTGATCGTTCTGCCCTGAAACAAGAAACGGCCCCGAGGATCGCTCTTCGGGGCCGTTCTCGTTTTGGGAGGAGTGGCTAGTGGGCCCTGGCCTCCAGACTAGTGATTTCTTCCTTCAGCCTGAGCTTTCGCTGCTTGAGTTCCCTGAGTTGGATCGGGTCCGCGGTGGGTCTCCGCGCCTCCTGCTGGATCGTTTCGTCCAGCGAACGGTGACGGTTTCCCAGTTCGCGAATACGAGCCTCGATGGTCATGGCTTGCGCCTCCATGTCTAAGGGACCACTACACTGAGCGCCCGGAACGACGGGCTGTGGAATCACATTGCGGTGACCCTCCGCCGCTCCGAACACGGACACTGTGGAAGTCAAAATGGCCGATGATGTGAACTCGACCATAAGCAAGCCGGCCCCCTTGCGGCTGGTCGTTGGAATCTCCGGCGCTTCCGGCGCGATCTACGGCGCACGGGTGCTGGATGCGCTCCGGGAACTGAGCATCGAGAGCCATCTGGTGGTCAGCAAGGCCGCCCTGCTCACATTGTCGCAGGAGACAGACCTGACGCCCGACGACCTGATGTCCAAGGCCTCCGTCGTCTACAAACTGGCCGATGTCGGCGCCGCTATCGCCTCGGGCTCCTTCCGCACGCTCGGCATGATCGTGGCCCCCTGCTCGGTGCGCACCATGAGCGAGATCGCCACCGGCGTGACCTCGACCCTGCTGACCCGCGCCGCCGACGTGGCGCTGAAGGAGCGCCGCCCCTTGGTGCTGATGGTGCGAGAGACGCCGCTGCACCTGGGCCACCTGCGCACCATGACCGCCCTGGCCGAAATGGGAGCCGTCATCGCCCCGCCCCTGCCCGCCTTCTACGCCAAGCCCGCCTCCATCGCCGACATGGTGGACCAGTCGGTCGGCCGGGCGCTGGACCTGTTCGGCCTGGACTGGTCCGCCGTGCGCCGCTGGGAAGGCCTCAAGGGCGCAAGCGAAGCATGAGCGACCTGTGGACCTGGGCCGTCGCAGCCTATGACGCGCCGGGCGTCGCCGAGGTCTGCCTGAGCCTGCAGGACCACAACGAGCAGAACGTGCCCCTGTTGCTGTGGGCCGCCTGGGTCGCCGTGACCGGCCGCCGCCCGGACGAGGAAACCCTTGAGGCCGCCTGCGACACGGCGAGAGCCTATGACACCGTGATCGTGGCCCACCTGCGCGCCGTTCGCCGCACGCTGAAGGCGCCCATCCCCGACATCGACGATGCGGCGCGCGAGGCGCTGCGACAACAGGTCAAGACGGTCGAGCTGGACGCCGAGCGCCGCCTGATGCTGGAGCTGGAAAGCCTGGCCCCCGCCCCGTCCGGCGCGCCGCGCCGCGCCATCGACGGTCTGGCCGAGACCGCCCGGCAGTGGACCCGGATCGTGCCGCGGCCCGCGCTGACAACCCTGGCCGAACGCCTTCCCGCCTGACGGCCGGTCAGCTATAAGATAACGGGTCCGGGGCGAACCATGAACGACGACCAACCTTTTCTGTCCGATGAGGACCAGCGGCTGCGGGCTGAGCTGAAAACGCTCCTGCAAGAACATGCCGACCTGGACGCCTCGATCGACGCCCTGGGTCATATGCCGATCCCCGATCAACTGCTGATCGCGCGCCTGAAGCGGAAGAAGCTGGCCCTGCGCGACGAGATCGTGAAGGTCGAAGACCGCATCCTGCCCGACATCATCGCCTGAGCCGGACTGATAAGCGCCGTCAGCGGCCCTTCTTCCTCAGCCACATGGCCGCGTCGGCTTCCGACAGCCAGATCTCGGGATCGGTCTGGCCGGAATAGGCCCGGACGCCGAACGAACCGCCCAGAGCTGCGCGCTCGCCCTGCCACTGGAAGCCGTCGGCTTCGAGCGTTTCCGCCAGACGCCGGGCCTTGTCGCGACCTTCCTCGACCCCGGCGTGCAGCAGCAGCAGCGCGAACTCGTCGCCGCCCAACCGCCCGACGGCGTCGGACTCGCGCACATTTTCCAGCAGCAGGTCCGCGACCCGCACTAGGGCGGCGTCCCCGGCGGCGTGGCCCAGCCGGTCATTGACGCCCTTGAACCCGTCCAGATCGAGGTACAACAGCACCGCCTGAACCTCGTGACGGCGGCAGAAGGCCATGCTGCGGTTCAATACCGTCATGAAGCCGCGCCGGTTCAGCGCCCGGGTCAGGACATCATGATCCGCCAGGGCCTCGGCCTCCTCGGCGCGGGCGGTCAGGGCGACGACCTCGGCGCGCAGCCGTTCGATCTCGGCGTGCAGATCGGTCTCTGCAGTCGGTTCGGCCACGTCGGTCAAGTCAGGCTCCGGTATCGCGAATCGCGGGCGACTCAGGCCCTCGCGACGCTAGGGATTCTAGCGACCTTGGTTGCGGGCGCAACGCGCGTGCTGTAACGGGCCGCTTTCCGTGTGGGGAGCCTTCGCGCATGACCGCCTCGACGCCACCTGTCGCCATCATCATGGGCAGCCGTTCCGACTGGCCGACCATGAAGCTGGCCGCCGAACGTCTGGACCAGTTGGGCGTCGCCTGGGAAGCCAAGGTCGTCAGCGCCCACCGCACCCCGAAGCGTCTGTATGACTTTGCCACGAACGCCAAGGCGAACGGCCACAAGGTCATCATCGCCGGCGCCGGCGGCGCAGCCCACCTGCCCGGCATGGCCGCCTCGATGACCGACCTGCCCGTGCTGGGCGTGCCGGTCCAGTCCAAGGCGCTGAAGGGGCTGGATAGCCTGCTCTCCATCGTCCAGATGCCCGGCGGCGTGCCGGTCGCCACCCTGGCCATCGGCGAGGCGGGCGCCGCCAACGCCGGCATCCTGGCGGCGCAGATCCTGGCCCTGTCGGACCCCGCATTGGCCGAGCGCCTGAGCGCCTTCCGCACCGCCCAGACCGAATCCGTCGCCGAAACCGTCGAGGACTGACTTGCCCCAGTTGCCCCTGCCCCCCGGATCGACCCTCGGCATTCTCGGCGGGGGCCAGCTGGGCCGGATGCTGAGCCAGGCCGCCTCGCGCCTGGGCTTCGACGTGGTGATCCTCGACCCCGAGCCCGACTGCCCGGCCGCCCGCGTCTCGCGCGCCCAGATCACCGCCCCCTATGACGACCCTGACGCGCTTCAGGCCCTGGGCCGACTGTGCGACGTCGTCACCTTCGAGTTCGAGAACGTGCCCGCTCTGTCGGTGGAACAGTTGGCCGAGGCCGGCGCCCTGGTCGCGCCCGGGCCGACGGCTCTGGCCGTCGCCCAGGACCGAGTGGACGAGAAGACCTATCTGAACGCCGTCGGCGCCCCGACCGTCGATTTCGCGTCCGTCGCCACGCTGGACGACCTGACCGCCGGCATCGAAGCTCTGGGCCTGCCCGCCCTGCTGAAGACCCGCCGCGAAGGCTATGACGGCAAGGGTCAGGTCTGGATCCGCGACGCCGCCCAGGCCGAGGCCGCCTTTGACGCCATCGGCCGCCGCCCCGCCATTCTTGAAGCCGCCGCCGTCTTCAACCGCGAACTGTCGGTGATCGCCGCGCGCGACCATGACGGCGCGGTCGCCGTCTATCCGCTGGGCGAGAACATCCACGCCAACGGGGTGCTGAAGACCACCCTCGCACCCGCCGCCGTCGATGCGAAGACGCAAGCGCGCGCCCACGAGATCGCCGCCGCCGTCCTCGACGGCCTCGACTATGTCGGCGTCATGGGCATCGAACTGTTCGACATGGGCGCCAATTCTGAAGGAAAGCCCGAACTGCTGGTGAACGAGGTCGCCCCACGCGTCCACAACACCGGCCACTGGACCCAGGACGGCTGCGTCTGCGATCAGTTCGAACAGCACGTCCGCGCAATCGTCGGCTGGCCCCTCGGCCCCACCGAGGCCCACGCTCGGATCGAGATGACCAATCTGCTGGGCGACGAGGTCGATCAGTGGCGCGCCCTGGCTGCTGAGCCGAACGCCCGACTGCACCTCTACGGCAAGCATCAGGCTCGCGCCGGCCGCAAGATGGCGCATGTGAACCGCATCCTCTGATCCCTCTCCCGATGGGAGAGGGCTTGAGCCTCCAAGAGCGAAGCGATTGGCAAGGCGAAAGGGGGAGGGTCGGCGGTCAGCCGTTCAAGCGCTGCGCGTGCATCCTTACGGCTTCGATCAACTCTTCTGGCGCGCCGAAGACCTGATTATTAGACACCCGGATCAAGGTCCAACCCAATGCCTCAAGCGTCTGCTGCCGCTCAAGGTCGCGCGCCGCGACCTCATCCAGCCGATGCACGCCGCCATCGACCTCGATGATCAGGCGTAGTGGATCGCAAGCGAAGTCCGCGAAATACGGTCCCACAGGATGCTGACGGCGGAACTTGTGTCCGTCGATCCGCCCGCCGCGCAGGGCCGACCAGACACGTTCCTCAGCGCGTCCGGAAGCTTGGCGCAACGCACGCGCACGGTCGGCTCGTAAGGATGTCATGGGGTTAGAGTGTGCAAGCCGCGAGAAACAACGGCAAGCCGGGAACCCTCACCCTTTCGCGCTAGGACGATCGCTTCGCTCTCGTGCGCTCAAGCCCTCTCCCATCGGGAGAGGGAGCTACGCTTCCTTCGCCCCATAGCGTAACCGCCCCAGCGCATCCGTCACGGCCTTTAGCGGCGCGTCGAAATCCTTGCCCGCCTTCCACTTCTCGAAGGCCATGACGTTCTCGATGCGGCGGCCGACGAAGGCCTCCGCCGCCTCCTTGCCGTCGAACCAGCGCATGGTCAGGGCCGGAATCAGGATGCCGCCCAGGATGGCCCGCTTGGAATAGTGGTTCTGATCCGTCGCCGTGTCCCCGGCCCAGCGCCACAGGTGGTCGGCGCTCTCCCAGGCCAGCTTGAAGCCCAGGTCGACGTTGGTCGGCAGGCTTAGGAAACCGGCGCAGCGCTTGGCCGCCTCGATGTCCTGCGCCCCGGCCTCCATCCGCGCCGAGACGGCGGCGGCGATTCGCTGGCGAATCTTCATCGTGTCCGGCGGCGTGGCCTCCAGCGCCTTCAACGCCCGCGAATCGTGACGGCGCGACAGCAGGACGGCGAGATCGCGCGCGCCGTTGGGCAGCAGCAACTCCTCGTCGCCCAGCGACAGGCCGTTCGCCTCGCACGCCGCGCGCACCAGGCGGCTGTTCCAGCCCAGCACGGGCGCGCGTTCTATAGCGGCGTCCAGGACGCCCTGTTCCGTGCGGGCGGCCCAATCGTCCTTGGGGGCGGGTTTGGGATCGGCGTCGGCGGCTTCGGTCATATCCCCAGAATAGTCCTGTCCTTCGGGCTTTTCGACCCATCACGATTGCCTGTGTCGATCTGGACAGGCCCAGGCTGGTCGTGTATCAGCGCGCCTTCATCCGAGAGCCCCGCCTTTCGGAAGAGGTTTTTATTTTGTCTGCCCGTCTCCCTTCGAAAGGACGCGGCGGGCGGCCAAAGGAGAGATAACCCTGGTTCAGATTTTCGTCCGCGACAACAACGTCGATCAGGCCCTCAAGGCCCTGAAAAAGAAGATGCAACGCGAAGGCAGCTTCCGTGAAATGAAGCGCCACGTGCACTTCGAAAAGCCTTCGGAAAAGCGCGCCCGTCAAAAGGCTGAAGCTGTCCGTCGCGCCCGCAAGCTGGCTCGCAAGCGCGCCCAGCGCGAGGGCCTGCTGCCGGCTCCGAAGCCCCGGGTTCCGGGCGGCCGTTAATACGGCTCCAGCCTCGGCTGAAAGATCAAGGCCCGCCCCGGGAAACCGGAGCGGGCCTTTTCTTTGGCTGAACGCCGCTGCCCGCCTCGCGAAATCGCGGGCGGCGGAGGGCTGGGCGGGGCGCCGGGCCTTCGCCCGGAGAGGTTGTAGTTTTACCGTTTCGACGAAGGCCGACGCCCCGCGCGAAGAGTTGGACATGAGCTCGGGGCAGGCGCCGCTGTTTGCGGCTACTCCCGGCGCCCATGACGGGCAGGCCGCGCGACGACGCGGTCCTGGAACGGTCCGAGTAACCCCCTCGACCCTGACCGGAGCCTCTACGATGGACGGGTCGAACGCCCCGTCGCTAGGCCCCAGCGGCGTCATGAATGGAGTGTGGTCTAT